>NZ_JARESU010000152.1:0-18404 GCF_046027075.1 Paraburkholderia sp. RL18-085-BIA-A
CGAAGCAGGCGCTCGTCGCGGACTCAGGGCTGAGATCGTTGCCGATAAGCGTCGCGACGTATCGAGGCGTCGTGCAGTTGTCAGGATATGTGGATTCAGAAAGCGCTTGCCGTGACGCGCGGCGTGCCAGGGGTGCAATCCGTGAGCAACGATCTGCAGCTCAGGCCGCAATGACGTGCCTTCGCCGGAAGACAGATGACGAACGAGTGCCGCAGAAGAGCGCGCCAAAAAGGCGGGACTGTTTCGCAATTGACAAGATCCAGGCGCGAGGCATCGATGCCTCTGTTGCCCGCGATCGGCAGTCCTGCCATTGGCTTACTGAATCTGCGCGTTGACGACCATTCCCCCACGCTCCATCACAGTCACCGGCATCGGGGCCGACCGTGATCGACCCTCACCGGCCGCTCGCCCAAGTATGAACGTTATGACAGGTTCCAAGCTATATCGGTCATTCACGCGGCCATCTCTGCGCGTATGCTCGACACCGAACAAACCATCGCACCGCAGCCGAAAATATCCACTGAGCCTCAAGCAGACACCGACCCACGACATCGCTCAGTTACGGCCGCATCCCGCCCGCGCGACCGTCCAGTCAACTCTGTCGCTCAGGAAGAGCACTGACGTAGTGTCGCGCGCTTCACGTGGCCAGCGGCGAAGACAAATCGTGGATGCCCTGAAACCAGTATGGTCCGCTGTGGATTACCAAACGATGTGAATGACGCCAACCTCTTCCACGAACGCCAACAAGTGATCTGACGAAGCAACCCGGGCGAGCTTGTTGCGCACTCAACTCCTGCATTCATGAGAGTTCAGTCTTCCGTGTGCGCCCAGGGCACGCTCGCAAGACATTCGCTGAGATAGGCCAGCATCGCTGTCACCCGCGCCGGCCTGAAACCGCCAGGCGGTGTGACAAGGTTGAGATGAACTCTCGCAATCTGCCAGTCTGGTAAGACTTCCTCCAGTTCGCCCCTGCACAGCGCATCCCAGACGACGAACTCCGGTTGCAGCGCCAGACCCAGTCCCGCAAGCAGTGCCGGAATAATGGCCTCGGCATTGTTGCTGCTGATTCTCCCCTTCACGGGCACCACGCACTCGTCTCCGGACGCATGACGGAAGCGCCATTGGCCGGGCGTCGGCAGATTGGTGTAGATCAGGCAGGCATGGTTCGCGAGCTCCCGTGGATGCGTCGGGCGGCCGTTGCGGGACAGATAGTCCGTGCTTGCGACGAGCGGCCGGCGCACTTCGCAGAGCTTGCGCGAGCGTAGCGACGAGTCCGGCAGCTCGGCAATGCGCAGTGCCACATCGTACCCTTCGGCGACGACATCGATCACAGTATCTGTCAACGACAGGTCGACGTTGACGTCGGGATAGCGGTTGAGAAATTCGGGAATCAGCGGCGTCAGATATTTGAGGCCAAACGACATCGGCGCACTGACGCGCACAGTGCCGTGCGGCGTGAGCGCTTGCGCCGATGCCTCGGCTTCGACGGCTTCACCTTCGTTCAGGATGCGGACCGCGCGTTCGAGGGCCATGCAGCCCGTCGGGGTTAACGACAGCCGGCGTGATGTCCGATATAGCAGCGCTGTTCCGAGCCGTTGCTCCAGGCGGGCAATCGCCTTCGATACGGTGGGCTGCGACTTGCCGAGCGACTCGGCCGCTTTGGCAAACGAGCCGAGATCGGAAACACGGGCAAATATTGCCCAGGCTTCAAGATCGGGAAGAGAAGGCATGAAAGAAACGGAATGGAATCCATTCGTTCCATTCTATTTTTTAAGTTGAGAAGGTCAAATACTATCGCTCCTTCGAAATCGTTCCTGCGGCTCTCATCCATGTCCGACCCGTCCACAATTGTCGCAACCTGGCGCTCTCAGCGCGGGCCCGTCTTCATCACGCGATATCACGTTGCTGAATCAACCTGGGAAAAGTGCTGCTTTCGCCAGCAGATCACACGCTGATCCTGATCGACCATCTGTCGCAAATGGCGTTCGCCACGGAGTCGATCGATCCGGTTCTGCTTCGCAACAATGCCGCGCAGGTTGCGAAGGCGGCGAAGGATTTCTCCGTTTCGACGATCCTGACCACGGTGGCATCGAAGACCTTCTCGGGTCCGATCCGTCATCCGGACACACCGAGCGGATCTCGTCGAAGAGGGTTGCGACGATTGTGGATGGATCGATAGTACGCGTTGGCCGCGAAGGCAAGCAGACATTTAAAACCGTTAGTCCAACAGGGAAAGGCTTTCACCTAACGATAGAGAGGTTCTATGGAATCCGCGAGCGAATTAGTCTACGTGGTCGACGACGACGGGCGCGTGCGAGAAGCACTCGCTGCGCTGTTGCGCTCAAGCGGAAGAGACGTCCAGACATTTAACTCTGGCGAAGAGTTTCTGGACACGCCGCATCAAAATGTCATCGCATGCCTGATCCTGGATATGAGAATCCCAGGCATGAGCGGGCTGGAAATCCAGAAGCTTGTCAGCAGGGACTCACAGATTCCGATCATCTTCATTACCGGAAGGGCAGATGTGCCGTCCACGGTCCTCGCCATGAAGGGCGGGGCTATTGACTTCCTCACAAAGCCACTCGATGAAGACGCGTTGATGCGCGCGGTTGATGCGGCAATCGCCAGGGCGCACGTTCTTCGCAAGGAGGCGGAAGATACAGCGGTACTCCAGGCTCTCCACCAATCGCTGACGCCTCGTGAGCAGGAGCTGTTACCGTTACTCGCAAGCGGCCGGCTCAACAAGCAGGCGGCCGCAGATCTTGGTATCACCGAATACACCGTGCAGGTACATCGCGGCAACATCATGAGAAAAATGCAGGCGGATTCATTTGCCACGCTGGTCAGGCAGGTAAGCAGACTGCAGCTTGAAACATCGTCGACGAGGCGACGAACGGCGTTACCAGTCGAGCGGCTGTTTCGAGAGCGAAGCTGACGCACGAACCCGGCTGTTCCCGCTGGGGACAGGGTGCTTGGGAGATTACGCATGCGGTTCCATAAGGGCCGGTGACGACGAAGGAGGAAGCACCAAAGTGCAGACTTTGCCGTCGTTTTCGATTTCGACAAAACCGATTCTGCTGTACCAGTCATAGGCAGTTCGGTTGCATATGAAGACATTCAGGTATAGCGGTTTTTGTAAGTAGCTGGACAACGACATGACCTTGGCAATCGCTGCACTGCCGATCGACTTGTTTTGCATCTCCGGCACGATACAAAGCATCCTCAGCCATACGAGATCCGGTTCGACGTCCCAGTGCACAAACCCGCATCGGCCGCCTTCCCACGTAACTATTTGACAAGAGCCCTGGCGAAGGCTTTTTGCAAACCCCGCTTGCTGCAAGTTGTCGTCCCAGCCATACGCTGAAGTAACGAAACCATTCATCGTTCGCCGGTACGTGTCAAATAGCCATTCCGAGTCTCCGGGTACCGGCAGCCGAAAATCCAGATTCATCACAACCGCCGATCCCGATAAGCAGGTCTTCGCCAGAGTACTGGATAAAGAGGATCGGCATCAATCGGTTGGGGCCGGCGAACGCCAACGGATGCGGAATGCCATTCACCGGACAGCTGAGTCGCCGATCCGCTGCTGGCCGAACCTGGGCTCCCGACGAACCGCCGAAATCGACCCGAATCGGACCTACGACACTTCGTGCCAGCGATGCCCGGTTTCAAAGGGATGCTGTTGAAAAAGTCGCGGCAGTTGGTTGCCCACCGCCGGCCAGAAAATCGACCTCTCAGAACGCCCTACAAGCCGTTCGCGCGGTTCGGTTAAGGGTAAAGCGACCCATGAAAGCCTCGCGATGTAGACCGTCGCCGGCTTTTTCAACAGCATCAAAGGTCAAATGGTCATTCACGCAACGACATGCCTCTAACGAGTACGGGACACGAGGCGTATTCCAGCTTTATGTAATAGCCGCCCTTTGCCCCGCCAACTACCATCAGAAAATTGGCACTACAAACCGTTCGATTCAGACACCACCGCTTGGTGATTGCACTGCGGACCTCGATGTGGTCGCGGTTCGGATGAACGTCCTGCCGGGCAATTCACGGCATCCGATTCCGATCGCGAAGGGATCGGAAAGCCAGCGGTAATGATCGACGAGATCGCTACCCGGCGGTACACAGCGCGCGCCCGACATCCAGTCTCTCTTCCAACGGCAATGACACGAAAGGACACACTATGACTTCGCCCCGAACCAGCGGAACGAATATTTCCGCGGACATGACCCGCTCCGGCCGCTTGGTTTTCCTCGAACTGAGCGGTGGCCGCATCCACTCGATCAATCCCGACGGATCCGACCTCAAGACGATCGTCGCGGATTGCCGCCTCCCCGACGGCATCGTCGTGGACGTGGATGCCGGTCATATCTACTGGACCAACATGGGTTCGATCGGCCTCCATGACGGCTCGATCGAACGCGCCGACCTGGATGGCAAGAACCGCGTGGTCATCGTCCCGCAAGGCGTCACGCACACACCGAAGCAGATTCATCTCGACAAGGCAGGTGGCACGCTCTATTGGTGCGATCGGGAAGGCATGCGCGTGATGCGCGCCAACCTCGACGGCTCTCAAGTCGACACGCTGGTCGCGACCGGGCACAGCGACCAGGACCGTCTCGACCAGACCCGGTGGTGCGTCGGAATCACGATCGATCCGAAGCACAAGAAGCTCTACTGGACGCAGAAAGGTCCGGACAACGCCGGCCTGGGCCGCATCTTCCGCGCCAATATCGAGATTCCGCAGGGTGAAGGCCCGGCAAACCGCTCGGACATCGAAGTGCTGTTCGACCGGTTGCCGGAGCCCATCGACCTCGAGCTCGACCTCGCGAAGCGTGTCCTCTACTGGACCGACCGCGGCGATCCTCCGCGCGGCAATAGCGTCAATCGTGCGCCGATCGATGGAACAGCGACGTCTGAAATCCTCGTTACGCACCTGATGGAGGGAATCGGCATCGCACTCGACATTCCCGGTAATCGGATGTTCGTCACGGACCTGGGCGGCTCCGTCTATTCCGCCGACCTCGATGGAAAGAACCCGCGCAACTTCCTCTTCGCCCAAGGCAACCTCACCGGCATCGCCTATGCCGAAGTCTGACCCACGCATTGGAGACATGACATGACTGATACCAAGAGCCAGCCCATTCGCCGCATCGCCATCATCGGCACCGGCGTGATCGGTGCCAGCTGGACCGCGCTGTTTCTCGCCAAGGGGCTGAAGGTCGTTGCGACGGACATCGCGCCGACTGCCGAAGCCCAGCTCAGGGCGTTCGTGGAGGCTGCCTGGCCGGCGCTCACGAGATTGGGCCTGGCGCCCGGCGCGTCGCAAGCGAACCTGACGTTTACGCCCGTGCTTGCACAAGCACTCACGGATGTGGATCTGGTCCAGGAAAACGGCCCCGAGCGGCTCGAATTCAAGCAGGATCTCTATCGGCAACTCGACGAGCTGCTGCCCCCCCACGTGATCATCGCATCGAGCACGTCGACCCTGCCCATGAGCAGCATCCAGGTGGGCGCCGTGCTGCATCCCGAGCGCTGCGTCGTCGGCCATCCGTTCAATCCGCCGCACCTGATTCCGCTGGTCGAGATCGTCGGCGGGACCAAGACCTCGGAAGAGACGATCCAGCGCGCCATGGAGTTCTATACGTCGATCGGGAAACAGGCGGTGCGCCTGAACAAGGAATTGCGGGGCCACGTCGCCAACCGTCTGCAGTTCGCGGTGGCGCGCGAGGTCTATTACCTGGTGTCAGAGGGTGTGCTGAGCGCCGCCGACGTCGACACCGCCCTCTCCTGGGGGCCGGGCCTGCGCTGGGGCTTGATGGGCAACATGATGCTCAATCATCTCGGCGGCGGCCCGGGTGGCATCGAACACTTCTTCCATCAGTTCGCCGGCCCAATGACGGCTGGGTGGAAGGAACTGGGCTCGCCGGAGCTGACGCCGGAAGTGCAGAAGAAGCTGATCGACGGCGTTCATGCCGAGGTCGGATCGCTGTCCATCGAGGAACTGGAGGCAGAGCGCGATGAGCTGCTGCTCGGACTCATCGAGCTGCGCACCAAAGGAAAGGCGCGTTAAAGGTACGGATGCGGCCACGCCACGCGTGGCCGCGGCTCGCGTGAACTGATCGCGGGCAGTTGACACTCCCTTATTGAAGAAATTTCCCAAATGAAAGACTCGACCAATCTTGCAATCGAAAACGATCCGGATCGGCTCACCGGAATCATTCAATCGAATCTCGCGAATCCGGCACGGAACGCGGATATCGACCTGCACGGCGCGCTCAATGACGTACTGAAAGACGTCGGGTTATCGACGGCGGACAGCGGTGGCAAGATCACGTTCCACGGCCGCGATCCGATCATCCCCGCGCTCTTCCGGTTCGGCTCGTTGTCCGCGATCGCCCTGGCCGCGAAGGCCGTCGGCGTCGCTGCACTGTGGCGACTGCGGACCGGCGAGGAACAGGACATCGAAGTGGACGTTCGTAAAGCGTTGCGGCGCTTCGCCGGGTTCTTCGATCTGAAATGGGAGACGATCAATGGACGTCCTCCAGCCCTCAAGATCGATACGAATCTCTTTCGCGAAACCCGCGACGGACGACACGTCGTGCCCCTGAACATCTACCCAAAGCTGGCTGCCCGCGAACTCAGCCTGCTGCGGTGCGACTCCAGCCCGGAAGCCGTGCGCAACGCCATTCTGCAATGGCGCGCGGACGACCTGGAGAATGCGGCGGCGGAGGCCGGGATCGTCATCGCGAAGGTGCGCACTTTCGAGGAATTCAGCAAGGAGCTTCAGTACACCGAGGTCCTCTCGAGAATGTCGCTGATCAACGTGGAAAAGATCGGCGAAAGCGAGCCGATCCCTTTCAGCAAAGAGGGCGCGAGTCCGCTGGACGGCATTCGCGCACTTGGGATGGGTCACGTGATTGCCGGAGCGGCCATCGGGAGAGACCTCGCTTTGCACGGGGCCGATGTCCTCAACATCTGGCGGCCGTTCGACGACAGCGAGATCGAGGCGTTCGCGTGGGACACTCAGGTCGGGATGCGCTCGACGATCCTGGACTACTCGAAGGAGGATCGCGCGAAATTCGATCTCCTGCTGAAGGATGCCGATGTCTTCTTCGCAAACAAGCGTCCGGGCTATCTGGAACGCCATGGTCTCGAGGCCGAGGAACTCTGCGGCAGGAAGCCTGGATTGATCCATGCCAGTGTCCTGCTTCACGGCGCCAAGGGCCCCTGGAAGTATCGTCCGGGGTTCGATGAAATCGGCGCGGCCGTCTCGGGGCTGTTCGCCGTCGAAGGTACGCTCGCGCGTCCGAAATCGCCGCCGATCATCCCCATTGTCGACAACGTGGTGGGCTGGCTCGGCACGGTCGGCGTGCTCGCGGCGCTGCGCCGGCGTGCGGTCGAGGGTGGCAGCTATCGGGTCACCGTTTCCCTGACCCGAACCGTGCTGTGGCTGTTCTCGCTCGGCATCTTCGACAGGGACTATGCCCGGGCGACCGCCGGATCTTCCGACGAGCACGCCTACGTCGCGCCCGATCTGTTCACGGCGGAGACCCCGCTGGGCACGTATCAGGGCATGACCGACCAGGTCGTCCTGTCGAAGACTCCCGGGTCCTTCAGGACGGTGCTCGTGCCACGAGGCTCGAGCAAGCCCGAATGGCTGACGCGGTGAGGGTGTCCGACCTGCGCTTTTGCGAAATCGGCCAGGAGCGCGACGGCTTTACCGTTGATATTGGTCAGCTTCCTGCAATCAAAGGACGCCATTCCGTCTCCGCCGTTTCCGATTGCGATTGAAACGGCGGAGGTCGCTGTGCACCCATGGACAGCGCGCCAGGGGACGAGAGCCGTCGATTCGTCTCCTTGGCGACGTTTCTGCGTGTCGGGAGATTCGATGGCCGGTGAAAATCGGTTCTGCGCTTCGATGGGTGGACAGCTTGAGCTTGTAACTGAATCGACGACATCGAACGACTTGGTGTGCGGTTTGGTGGCGCATCGATCACTTTCAAGTACGTAGCACACGCAGGTAATCGAGTGATGCGCCCAGACAAGGGTGTCATCACCACCAGGTGGTAGGCCTGAGACCTGCGCCCGGTTTCTGACCTGCGCGGCCATGGGTTGTCCAACAGCATCCCGGATACGGTTGGCAGGCCACCACAGCCTGCGATCGTTGACGATGAAGTGTGGGAGCTGAACGGCTCAAATTTGCAGAACGCGGTCCGTTATTGAGGACCGCGACGGATGCGAGGGCCATGCCTTCAATGTCCGTAAGTTGTTGACACACGTGCGCTCGCGCGATTGCGAAAGCAGCAAGCCGCGGCGTACGTCATGCGTGGATATCGTGGCACATCGCGATGCCGCGTAATCCGCCTCAAACCAAGGAGAACCTGATGTCGGAACACGTATACAAACCAAACAGATCGAACTCACCGGCTCGTCGACGCAATCCAGCGACGACGCGGTGAGTGTGGCGCTAAGCAAAGCGGCCCGCCGGGCTATCGGACGTTGTCCATCATTCGTTGAGTGTTTGCAATGAGAAAACCAACTCGTATCGTGATTGTAGGTGGGGGAATCGCTGGGATTCTACTTGCGACCAGGCTCGGCGACCGGTTGGGCCGGCCGGGTGAGGCTACCATCACTTTGATCGACCGCAGCCCGACGCATATATGGAAGCCGATGCTGCATACGATTGCGGCCGGTACGCGTGACGTGAACCAGCAGCGGGTAATTTATCTCGCGCACGCGCGCGACCACGGTTTCACATATCAACCGGGAGAGATGTGCGGACTGGACCGGCAACTGCGCGAGGTGCAGCTTGACGCGATAAGGGCGCAGGACGGTAAGTTGGTGCTTGAGCCGCGAGCGGTTCCATACGATGTGCTGGTGCTGTCGCTAGGCAGTCGCGCGAACGATTTTGGTGTGCCGGGTGTAAAGGAGCAATGCCATCTCATCGACAGCCAACAGCAAGCAGAGACGTTCAACGTCGCGTTGCGCGCGCGTGCTATTCGCAGCGTCGTCAAGGATGAGCAGTTGAGAGTGGCGATTGTCGGAGCCGGCGCGACCGGCGTCGAGTTATCGGCAGAGCTGAGCCGTCTTCTCGAGCTTGCTGGTAGCTATGGCGATACCACCATCCGGGACAGGCTGAGTCTGACTCTTCTTGAGAGCGGGCCGCGCGTGCTACCTGCCTTCCCACAGGAGATTTCTGCGTCTAGCCAGCAACGGCTCGAAAACATCGGCTTTCGCGTATTGACCTCTACTGCGGTCACTTCGGCGGAACCAGGAGGTTTTCGGTACGGGGACGGGACTCTCGCCGAAGCGGATTTGATGGTATGGGCTGCCGGTGTCAAAGCGCCAGATTTCATGAACCGCCTCGCTGGTCTGGAGACCAACCGGGCAAACCAGATCGTGGTGTCGAGGACGCTTCAGGTCTTGCACGATGAGCAGATCTTCGCTCTCGGCGATTGTGCGAGCCTCACGCCGGAAGGTGCGCAGCGACCGCTTCCTCCTACCGCGCAGGTAGCCGCTCAGCAGGCGAATTATCTGGCCCGCCACCTGCCGGAATGGCTCTGCCAAAACAAGCCGTTTCCCGACTTTGTATTCCGGGATTTTGGATCGCTCGTGTCATTGAGCGACTATGACGCGTTCGGCACGCTAGGGCGCTTTGGCTTCTTTCCGGGGGGGCTCATTCGGGGGCACCTCGCCCAGTTCAGTCACGCGATGTTGTACCGGCGTCATCAGCAGGCGCTGCACGGGTTTCGCAAAGCGACACTGCTCTGGACGGCGGAACGGATCAACGGACTGGTTCAACCAAACATTCGCCTTGCCTGACAGGCTCATGTGCTTCGGGCGCCCGGCCACCGCCCACCAACGTGGAACTCGTTCAAGAGAAGTGAGTGCATGCCCGTGAGGGCATATACCGTCAGCGATCAACAATCGCTTGACCGTTTAGAAACTGCATTCTTCATTTGTAGAATGTGACGGAACGTTGCAATAGATAGGCGAACCCTCCTTGTGACAGCAAACACCGACCTGACAGAGTTGACCGCTGCGATTGTGGCGAGCTTTGTCTCCCACAACGCGTTGCCGGCAGATGAGCTGCCCGCGTTCATATCGAGCACGCATGCTGCCCTGGCTGCGCTGCGGGGTCATGTGAACACGCTTGCCGGTGAGCCGGGAGCGGCCGTACCAATCAGCGAGTCAGTCACGAACGATTTCCTCGTATGTCTGGAAGACGGTCACAAGCTGAGGTCCCTCAAGCGCTACCTGAAGCGGAAATATGGCATGTCTCCCGAGCAATACCGCGCCAAGTGGGGACTTCCCAAGGACTATCCGATGGTTGCGCCTGCGTATTCGGCGCTGCGCTCCTTGATAGCGAGGAGACGAATCCCCACGGTGGAACGGGTGTCGCAATTGGACAAGCAGTGATCCGGAAACGAGGATTGTTGACGACGGGGCAGCGCGTAAGTGTGACGCTCCGTTAGCGGCCCTTGTCAGTGTCAATCGGTAGCCAACTCAACTGGCCTCTGAACGCCCCCGCCTTGCGCTAGCCGCCCTCCGACAAGGGTGCACGGTAGAGATGCGCTACGGGCCTGCGTCCGCCTGCGTGTTACTCACGTCTGGTTGCGCGAGCGCGCCGTCTCTCGGCGTGCTCGGCGCTTATTTCCCCGACTGGCTCTTCAGCATCGTTGGCGAGATCCTGCTGGCACGCGATCGTGCGCCTTCTCGCAAGGCATTTCGGCGCAGAAAAGTGGCTGTGGTCGCGTTCGCTAGCGACAGAACAGTGGCGCTTTATCAGAGAGGTCTGGCAGACAGGCTTGCCACGACGACGTCGCAGCAGCAACTCATTGCGGAAAAGCTCTCGCTGGTGGAACCGGAAGGGCGCACGCTTGAGGAGCAACTGGTCCTGATGACAGCGCCTGGAGGCGGCTACCAGCGATTCGCCCGACGTGCTCTCGCCACGCCGAGCACCGGCTCCGCCCGGCTCTGGCCGCTTGAGGCGGGTTTCACGACATCTTCGTTTATAAAATTGCAATCATCTGAACAACTGTACAGATCAATACCGACCCGGCGGGCTCACGAGCGCGTCACGCGTTGCGGTAATGCGGACTGGACCATTCATTACCCAATCAAGACCAAAAATTCACCCTTCTGGATGTCGAGCACCTTACCCTGACGGAAAGCGTGTGCGTCTCGCCCTGCTGGGGCGGGCAAGTTTGTTTTTTTAGGGGTTTTGAGTTGAGTGACGCGACTATCACTAGGCGTATTTCGAAAGAACTGGTTTCATTCGAGCCTGTTTCGCCCGAAGACATTTATTACGACGATGCGGCCGGACCCGAGCCCGAGCGTGACGCATTGCCGTCGTCTCCGGCGATGTATGGTGGCGGGTCCGGCAGAGCCCAGGAGGTGTTTCAGCTTGCACGAATAAGTCGCGTGTTGACGGATGTGAACGTCAGCCGTCTGTCGTTGATGACGGCCCGCGCCTGGCAGGCGTTACTGCGTCTCGAATGCAAGGCGGCATTGGAGATCGTCGAGAAAATCGAACTGTCGCTTAACGATCTGCCCTCTGTGGAGCGCGACGCGAGGCGCTGGGAGATCATGGCGTTGCGCGCTGCCAGCCTCGTCCTGCAGGACAATTGCGCTGCTGCACTAGCGCTTGCCTTGTCCACGATACGCTACTGTGGCCGCGAATCGATCGTCGCTATCGCACGGACCATCTGCCGGTACGCGTACTGGAAGCTCGGCGATTTCGAACGCCTCCACGCGGTCGGGCAAAGCAATGCGGACGTCTTGCCGACGAGGCTGCATCGAGTCGCCAGGATGTTCGATCTGTCGTTGATGGCCGCAGTGGAGATGAATCAGTTGCGTTTTCCCGCGGCCCGTTTGCTGGCCGAAGACGCCATCAGTGAGTGCCGCAGCGTATACGGCGGCGATCTGTCGGTCGCGTCGTTCGCGGCCAGCATCGTCGGGCAGGTTCTCTACGAGCAAGGCATGGTTGACGAAGCGCAGACATGGCTGTCGCAGCGCCTTGCGCAGATTTGCAAGGGCGGGACCATCGAGAGCGCTGAGCGTGCCTATACAACGCTCGCGAAAATCGCCGCCTCACGCGGCCAGTTCGACTTTGCGCAGCTGATTCTGAAGGAAGCCGAGGCGCTGGGGCAAAGGCGGAGCTGGCCACGCCTCGTGGCGGCATGCGTCGCAGGACGGATCGGTCTGCTTCTCGAACAGGACGACAGATGCGGCGCAGAGGCGTGTCTTGCGCAGCTTGCTGCATTAGAGCAGGCGCACGGCGCAGCGACCAGCCCAGGGGGCGCCGGAATTTCAGGTTACCGGGTATTGGCTCGCGCCCGTCTACGCGTGGCATGCGGCGCGACGCTCGACGATGTGTCGGCGCTGCGACAGTTGCATTGCGAAGCTGTGTGCCGGAATGAACTCTATCTCGCCGTGCAGGTGGCGGTGTGTTTGATCGATGCGCTTCTTGCCGTCGGGGAGCAGAAGGACGCCGCGTCTATTTTCTTGCGGACCCTGAAACTGGGGGCGACGGTAGGGCTTCATCAGACGTTTGTCGATAGCGGCCCTCGGGTCGGCGAACTGCTCGCGGTGCTGCAGCGGGGCGATCCCGCCGCGCAAGGCGAGGTTCGCGTACTGCTGCCGTATATTGGCAGTCTTCTGTCACGATGGCGTGCGGCTCGCAGCGTTGTAGCAAAACGTCCGACGACTGGCCGGCCTACCGTCGTGCTAAGCAGCCGGGAGCATAGTATTCTGGTCCTGATGAGCCAAGGCCTGTCGAACAAGCAGATCGCGGTCAATTTGCGCATCGCGGCTGAGACCGTCAAGTCTCATGCAAAGAAGATATTTGTAAAGCTTGCTGCGAAAAACCGCGCGGAAGCGGTCACCCGCGCCACCCAATTGGGCCTCATCCAGGTGTGAGGAGCAAGGTTGGTATGAAAGCTCAGTCGAGTACGCATTCTTCGATCAGTTTCGCCGGCTTTCGTCTGGATATGGCGAACGAATGCCTTTGGAGGCTGGATGCCGGCGCGCCACCCGAACGGGTTGACTTAACGCCCAAGACCTACGGCGTGTTGCGGTTTTTGGTCGAGAATCGCGGTGCGCTGATTACCCACCACGCGCTGCTCGAAGCGGTGTGGCCCGATGTGCACGTACAGCCCGAAGTCGTGAAGGCCCAGATACAGATGATCCGGACACGGCTCGGCGATAGCGCGCAGCACCCTCGCTACATCGAAACGCTGCGCGGACGCGGATACCGTTTCGTCGCGCCCGTAGAGGTCCCTTCAACGGGATATCAGCAGATTGCAAGCGACGAGAGCAACGGCCACTTTGTCGGTCGCACGAGCGAACTGCAGCAACTGGCCGCTGCGATCGAGCGGGCCAGAGCCGGCAACAGTCAGCTCGTGGTGGTTACCGGTGAACCAGGAATCGGCAAGACCGCGTTGCTCAAGCAGTTCGTTGCCGCCCAGAGGTTCGAGCATGACGATGCGTGGGTCGCTGAAGGGCATTGTGTCGAGGGTTATGGCGGCACGGAACCTTTTTATCCAGTTCTGCAGGCTCTCGGGCAACTTTGTGAGGGAGCCCGCGGCAATGAAGTCGTGAAAGCGCTGGTGACGCTTGCGCCCACGTGGGCGTTGCAGCTCCCGGGCCAGGTGGCGAGCCATGTCCGCGAGTCCCTGCTGCGGCAGATCGTTGGCGCTTCGCGCGAACGCATGCTGCGGGAAATCTGCGGCGTGCTGGCCTCTCTGACGCGGACACAGCCGCTGATTCTGATATTCGAAGATCTTCATTGGGCGGACCACTCAACCATTGATTTGCTGGCGGCGATTGCGGGCCAGTCAGGAGCTCTGCGCCTGATGGTCGTCGTCACTTACCGGCCGACGGAGGCGGCGCTGGCTGACCACCCAATTGAGGAACTGCACCACGAGCTTTCGCTGAGGGACTTGTGCCGCGATCTGGCGCTTGGCCCACTTGCTGGCGACGCGGTGGTTTCGTGGCTGACAGGCCGCGATCATGTCGACCCTGCCGAGGAAGAACTGTGCTATCGAATCGTACAACGTTGCGGCGGCAACCCGCTGTTTATGCGGGCGACCCTCGCCGATCTCGTGGAGCGCAACATGCTTCGCAAGACGGCGACCGGCTGGCGGCCATTGGTGCCATTAGCGGTGATTAGCACGACCTCCCCCCGCACGATTATCCAGACGATCGAGGGGAGAATCCGGCGGCTGGGTAGCGACGAGCGGAATCTGCTTGAAGCCGCAAGCGTGGCAGGGCTCTCCTTTTTATCGGCGACCGTGGCCGAGGCCGCGGGTTTGTCGACGGAGCGTTTCGACGATCTGTGCGAGGCGCTGGCACGCAATCAACGTTTCATTCGACGTTGCGGGGTGAAACGCTTACCCGACGGGGGCGCGGCGACTATGTTCTGTTTCGACCATGCCCTCATTCGCAGCGCGTTCTATGGGCATCAAGGGCTGATCCGTCGCACCCGTTTGCATCGGCAAATCGCGGAACGGCTCGAGGCGATCTTTCCTCGCGATCAGAGGGCGGAGGTGGCATACGAGCTCGCGCAACATTTCGCTGACGCGAGGGAGTGGCTCAAGGCGATCGACTATCTGCGCATTGCGTTGCAAACCGCGAGGCTTCGCTTTGCGTATCGCGAGGCGCAGTCGATTCTCGATCTTGCCGCTTCGCTCACCACAAAGTTGCCAGCTGATTTGCGTCCGCTGAAAAGTTTTGAGTTTGCCGAGGCGCGCGCGTCGCTTTACGCTGCGGGGCATGATCCGCGCGCCGAGGCGGCCTGGATCGAACTCGAGGAGCAGGCACGTACGATTGGCCGGCTCGATGCGCAATTGCGTGCCATGCTCGGCCTCGCCTACGTCTTTAGCTGGAGCGACAGGCAACGTTGCATCGGGATGCTGAACGAAGCGCTGACGCTCAGTGCATCGCATCCCGACCTGCGCGTCAGCGCGCTGGTGCGCGTGAGTGCCTATGTACGCCGTATCTGGGCCAGCGGCTGGTCACACGCGGATCTGACCGAGTGCGAGCGTGCGATCCGCATGCTGCGCGAGACGGGGGATCCACTGGTGATCGCCCGGGCGAATATGGAATACAGCATGCTGTGCATCATTTCCTCCCGGTATCGCGAAGCCCTCGGGACTGTGCGGACGAATTATCAGATCCTCTTTGAGCACGCGGTCGAACATCCGGGCTTTGACCTCGCGATGGCGACGTGGATGATCCGGATGGGTACGCCGTGGGCTCATCTCTTCGTGGGGGAGCTGGGACGGGCGATCGAATCGTTCGATCTGGGCATGATGTTTTTCCGCGAGAACGGTGATTATTTTGCCGCTCGCACCCTCGAGATCTATCAGGGATGGTTGTTTGTGCACACGATGGACTACGAGACGGTCATTGAAATCTACCAACGGCTCGTGCCGGCTGCAACCTCGACCGCGCGAGCGGACGAAACCGTTTCTGGCGCACTTGTGCCAGTGCAACACCGTGCGTGTATTGTGCTCGCGGGCCTCGCCTACCTAGGATTGGGGGATAGCGTACGGGCCTCGTCGCTGTTTGCTGAAGCGGACCGTCAGATGGACGCCACTCCCACCACGTTCGACTGGTACTGGAAACTGGCAATCGAATGGGGAGCCGCCGAGGCAGCAATGATGGCGGGAGACCATCACACCGCCAGATCACGCGCGCAGGAGTTCGTGAAGCTCGCCCTCGCCACCGCAGACCGGACGTGGCAGGCCCTGGCATGGGAAGTCGTTGCGCGTGAGGCGCTGGATCGCGGCGATCCGGTCATCGCACTCGATAGTATCAACAAGGCGTTCGCGGCTGCGGAGGGATTCGAAACTCCACTAGCGGACTGGCGGCTTCACCGCACTGCGGCGGCGATTCACGAGGCCCGCGGTGACGCTGGACAGGCGGATGTGCAACAGCGCCATTTCACTTCGACGCTCGAGCGGCTGTCGAATTCCTTGCCGCGCGGCACTCAGATTGGCCGACGTCTGCTCGCTCTGGCAACTAGCTGATCCATACTTCAGGTGTGAGGCAAGGAGGAGCCATCATTGTGCGGATCCCTCCTCAGGGGGATACCAGATGTTAGGGCGCCCAGTCAGAATATGGTGATCATCTCACCGATCCGGTGAGCGCGACGGGCAGTGACGGACTCCGTGCCTGGGTTTTACAAGGGTGGTTGGTCACTTCATGAACAGGCCCCCTTCAGGAGCGCCGACATGAGAAAGAAAGTTGCCGAAATTATTGTAGACACCTTCGTTTCGGCGGACGTAAAGCATTGCTATGGGATCGTGGGCGACACGCTGAATCCCATCGCTCACCACATGAATGAGAGCGACATTGAGTGGCTCCATGTTCGTCATGAGGAGGCGGGAGCGTTCGCCGCCGAAGGCGAAGCCATGTTGACCGGCAACCTGACCGCTGTCGCCGGAAGCTGCGGACCTGGGGGTCTTCACTTAAATTTGTAGGAATTCCTGGGTGAAACGGGGTGGCCGCAAGCGCGCTGTAATCGGCAACGCGCGCCTAACGGCCGCTCCTGGCCAATGTGTCGACGCAGCACTTCGAACAAGACACTCCATCCCTCGACCCGCCGTCCCGCTTTGCCATGCATGTGGAGCGGGGCGCGGTCCGATCAGAGGAAGCAGGATATGGATATGGGAATCCAAGGTAGAACCGCGCTGGTTTGCGGCCCAATTAGCGGGCTGGGCTGCGGCCGTGCGGAGGCCTTTAGCCACCAAAGCCGTGAACGTGGTGATGGCGGCATCAACCCTTGGAAGCTTGAGGCGACGGCGAAGGCCACGGCCATACGCGCTCAAGGTGGCGTCACGGTCAGACTGTGGCGTGCGACATCACTACACCCGACGGACGCGCTGCCGCGCTAGCTGCAAAGCATTTCCTGCTCGTCGACCCGGACCGAGTGCTGAATGTGGCGCTGCCTGCGCGTTTCTCTGCAGCGAACATTCCGGATAAATCACTGGATAAGAACCGCTTGATCGAAGGCGGAGCCTATCCAGGAACGTTCCAGATCGGAAGAAAAAGGGATGCCCGCAAGAACGTATCGTTTCACTACTCTCGGCCTGGCACGACAGAACAACCTTGCCTGGCGGGTCGTAGTCTATCGACGCGAACGCTTGTGGGCAAACAGTTGCACAAATGTTTGCCAACCCAAGGGATGTAGAAAGTGACCTGGACAGCTCTCTTTTTGTCGCGGATTCAGTTTGCGTTCGCCGTTGTATTCCACATTATTTTGTCGTTCTTCGCCATTGGGCTTGCGGCTTGGTTGGCAGTACTTGAAGGACTCAATCTTGCAACCAGGCTGGCGTTCTATCGATGGCTTTTCGGTAGCCGCTGGATTCGTACTATGTCGGAGCGTCGCGCGCGCAAATGACCGGGTACCTTCTGCAATGTCGTCGTTGATCCTCACCTCGTCGTTTGCCAGACTTGCGGTGTCGTTCTGGACTTACACGATTCTACTTTCGATGACGGCGCGTGACGTGGCTGCGCCGAACAGCAGTCTCTCATTCATGTTTGGGGCGCAGATCTCTCCGTGCGTCCACTGCCGCTCGCCTATACATCCCTTGTGTATCGCGTGCTCCGCGTGAAGTTAAAGGAGGTCCCCCTGGGCTTTTAGTCGCATCAAGCGACATATAGCGCGACAATTCCCTTCTCGCTGGTCGTGGCCACCGCGCCAGGGTCATTTGGTATTTGATCATTGACGACGACTGCGATGTTTCCGAATAGCTCTGTGCATCTATATAACCCTGGCGCCTATGATAGTAATTCGCGCTCAGCGTGGTCCGCCCCTATTTACGATTGGTGAGTGCTTCACGCGTGGGGCTCGACACATACTTCTTTAAAGACATGCAGAACATAATCTTATGGATCGATTCCGCGGCGTGCCAACAGGTTCCGAAGGCACGATCTGAAACAGCCGTTGCAAAGAGGTGTTCATCCGCTAAAGGAGACGTGCGTGACCACCGCTGCCGACCCTACCGAGGCCTCGGAGTATGCGTGCGCGTCGCCGAGATCACCGCGCTCTCCTTTAACGGTGTCGAGCCACGCTATACCGTCACCTGGTACATTCATGAGGAAGGTTACTTCCTTCCGGAGCACGTGATTGCAAGTTATACAGAGTCGCTTGAATTTGCGTGTCCTGAGGAGGCTGTCGCCTACGGTCAGCGTCGCGCGCATACATTCGTCGATTGCGCATTCGTTGTTTCGAACCAGTAACGTCACCACGCATGGGGCAGGTGCAAGGTCGCCCCAGATTGCACCGGGGGCTTCTTGAAACTGGTCTTACTCATAGGTCAGGAATTTTGCGGACAGATGGTCTATGCTTGAGCGATAGCTATTGAGAGCATCGCCCATGAAACGAGATGGCCGGA
>NZ_JARESU010000153.1:0-17616 GCF_046027075.1 Paraburkholderia sp. RL18-085-BIA-A
CTAAAGCGCGTGGGGGCAAACCAGTAATTGCCTGAGGCCAACAACCGCGACCTGCGGAGGAACGGCGCCAGGCCGAAATACGGAGGAAGGCACTCGAACGTCTCAAGCAAGTTGAAGAGTGGGCGACCCAACTTGAGCGGCCTGACCGCCTGAGAAACCTTGCCGACAAGTTCGAAACCGAAAAGCTGGCTTCAAACGACGCGGTGATTAACGCGGAATGGGTCCGCCGTGCAGCAGAGTGATTGGACCCAACTGTAGTTGGTCATTGGGATGATGTTGATAACCGTCCGTACCGTCAACCAAGCCATGCGCGGAATTCATCTCGCTTTATGCGTATCAAAGCCGCAGCAGTTCATCTTTCATCCACTCATGGACGGCTCGACCCAGTTCCTGCTGTGACAGGTCCCGAGGGGAGAATACCGGGCCGACAACCACACGAATTTGTCCACGGCCACTGGGCCAGCCTTTCGCCGGCCAGACTTTGCCCGCGTTGAGAACCACAGGAACAGCAGGTACGCCAGTCGCGCAAGCCAATCGAACGCCTCCCGATGTCATCCTCAACGGGGCATCATGTGGCACCCGGGTCCCCTCCGGGAAAATGACAACGACGTCTCCCTTCGCCAGTCTCTCAGCGCCTTCCTGCGTCACAGCCTGATGAGCCTGTCGAGCAGAGCCGCGGTTCAGACTAACCATATCGAGGCCACGCAGCACCCATCCAAAAAAGGGAATGCGAAGAAGCTCTTCCTTGAAAACGAAACTGACGCGCCGTGGAAAAAGTGCAAGAAATGCGAGGGTCTCCCAAGTTGATTCGTGACGGCACAGTAATATCGCTGGCCCTTCAGGGATATGTTCAAGCCCTTCTATCGAGCATGAGACTCCCGGCAGCACGCGCATAACAACCACCAGTGCTCGACACCATTGTTTTGCCAACCAGTATCGTCCAGCCCTTCCGACGAAAGGAAACAGGAGCAGTATGAGCATTGAATACAGTGTCCCGCTACCGAGAAGGTAGACGATGAACAACCATTTGGTGAAAGTCGAGCGCATCGGGGCCTGATTCAGATTGGTTTGCGGCGAAACACTTCACCGTTGTCAAGTAAAACTACGCCTCGAGCGGTGCGTCCGCTTCCCAGACCGAAAGCGGCAACGCCGCGCCTGAAACGTGGCACGCAAAGCAGGCCATCAGTTCGCGTACGCCCAAAACCGTAGCGCTTATATCCCCCAAGACCTTGGGCGGGCATCCCGGTGCTCGAGCACACCGGGAGCGCCGCATGTACTGCAAGTTACATCAAGCATAGTTGCCACACATCAAGCTTCGCAGCTTTCACGAAAAAAAGTGAACTTCCATCGACCTCCTGCGGACCGCGACGCGGATGGTTTAGCCGACAAAAGGGGCCGCCCGCGCCTGCATTGAGTACGGCGAATGGGACCACAAGAACAAAACCCTGACGCCAATCAAGCTTGAGAAACTGCTGGCAAGGCCTCATAACCCAAGCCTGTCATGGGTAATGGATAGCCTCGCTGCCGCGGCTGAAGCCGGCAGATTGGATGCGGACCAATACATCGAGCAACCGTTTGCAAGCAGGGAAGATGTGCGCGCTTTCCGGCTCATTCTGCGTGACGCTGGGCAAGAACGTTGGCTCCATGACCGGCACCACCATGCTCTCAAAAAACTCGGGAACGCGGAACTCGACTTGATGACCTACGCAGGAATTGCAGGTCTCTTCGACCCAGCAGAATGAGCCATGACTACCTGCTGAATAGGTGCACAATTAGATACACCAGCTCCGACAATGACTGTATAAGTTGCGCCAAGGTGTCAGCTCCTCAAGTCTGTCTGCGTGAGTGTATCTGCGTCATCGTTGAGTCAGGTTGAGTTTAAGTCTCTCATACCCTGGGCCAGTCATCAATTTCATATGCCGAGAAGTAAGCCGCGGGATGACCCACATGCTCCGCGAGCGGTCACAGGTTACGGCGACAGAGTTTCCTTTTACGCGGTCCCGCAGCTAAGTCCCTTCGCTAGCCGGACAACATTACCCGTTTAGGCCGCCAACTTGTGCTCATAAAACGGCCGGTCCCGGTCATCAAGTATCTCGTACGAAGCCGCGAGGTCCGACAGGTCCGGGTTCAACCATGCGCTCACATTTTCCGGTTTGATGGGAACGATGCAGCCGTCGTCGCCTGCGGCCGCAACTTGCGGCGGCTGCTCATCTGCGACTGCCGCGAATGAAAGCAAGCCTGGTATTGACGACCCACCGGGACTACAGGCACTCCCTTAGGTTCGCTGGGTGAGGAAAGGCTCGGTCCTGCGTGGCGTCGCCTCAGAACCTTGGCCCGATATAGCAGGCTCCGTGTGGCCTGCCATGAGTGTGGCAGGGTAGCCGAAAAGAAAGTTGTGAACGTGGGCCCTGATGACGCGCCTCACGTCGTCAGGTATGTCCATTCGATAAATCCAGCGCCGCATGCCCATATAGAAGAAGCTCGAGTGAAACCCCCAGAACAACTCGAGGTCAATCTCGGTCGGCTCTGGCGGCAGGCCCTTGGAACTCCGGATTTCACGCAATACGGGCTTGAAGATGCGCTCGTGCAAAAGTCCGATATATCGCTTATTCAGCCCGGGGTCATCCAGCGCGGCGAAAACAAACAAACGTACCCAGTCATTGCTAAGAATGGCGTGAGTGTAGTCTTCGATACAAGCGACCAGCCGCTCTTCAAGAGGCTTTCGGGTGTCTGCAAGAACCTCTTCCCACAGGGGGTTCCAACGCGAGAAGAAGACCTCGCGATAGACCTGGTCCACTAGGTTCTCTTTGCTGCCAAAGTAGTGATAGATGAGTGGTTGCGTCACACCGATATGTTTCGCCAGGTCGCGGGTGCTTACACCAAACCCGTGTGTGGCAAAGCATTCAATCGCGCGCCGGAGGATGTACGCCTCCCGCTCAGCGCTTCCCATGTGCTTTGCCCGTGGGCGTCCACGCCGCGTCTTCGATTCGGAGGCGTCGGCGCTCGCGTCTGATGTGGTCTTTGGTTCGGGCGGAGAAGTCACTCTGGAATCACCTCGTGCACAATCAGGGAACAATCGGCTTCCTAACCCGCATCGATTGCAAGCCGTCCCAGATTATCCCCCATGACTGCATTGTCGGGAGAGTACGGGAAAATCAGCTCAATTTTGATGCCATTGGGGTCATCGACAAAAAGCTGATGTTCGGAGAGTTCCGGCACGATTCGCTCCTGGAAATTCAATCCGAACTCGACGAGCTTGCGCTGGTGGTCCGCCAAGCCTTGACACCGTAAGGAAATGTGGTCGAGCGACCCGCCGCCCGACGATGTGTTCCGTCCACCGAGGTAAGCCTCCAGTTCCGCGTTGTTGTTCGAGATATTCGCGATGTGCACGACCGGTCGCTCGCCGGCGTACATCCACTTCCCAGGAAAGGGAAACGCCGGGCGCCAGCCTTCGTCCAAGCCAATCGCGTCGCGGAAGAACTGCGCGGTTTCCTCAACCTTGGACGTGCGCAGCGTGAAGTGGTCCAGATGCAAGATGGTCATTGTCTCTCCGTTATAAATTGTTCAATCGATAAAAACAAGACTAGCATCAAGATGGGCGGGCATCAAATTTTTCTTTCCAGATGCTCCTCCGGCCTCTACGTTCGCCGAAAAGCATAGTGGTTTACACGCACAAAACAAGCAAAAAACGGCGCGTAGCCTTGTGCGATAAGCCTTTCCGGGTGACCGCAAGTCACGTTGACAAAATTTATCAATCGACCAATACTTAAATCAAAGCCGGGGCGCTGGGCACCCGGAATTCGTAAGCTAGGAGAGACGAAATGACAAAGTTGGCAGGTAAGGTCGCACTGGTCACCGGCGGAGCGCTGGGAATGGGATTCGCGATGGCCGATAGATTCGCTCGCGAGGGCGCCAAAGTGGTCATTGCCGACCGTGACGAAGCGGCCGGGCAGAAAGCAGCCGCTCGCATCAAAGAGGAGACGGGCGCCGAGACGCTTTTCGTGCACCTCGATGTCGCGTCGGAAGGAGCTTGGCAGGAGGGAATTGCTTCGGTTGCGGACCGCTTTGGCCAGCTCGATGTGCTGGTCAATAACGCAGGCGTGTACATGTCCGGCACGACGGAAAGCACGCCCCTCGACGTCTGGGAGAAGACGTTCGCCGTGAACGTTCGGGGTGTGTTTCTGGGCTCGAAGACGTCCATCCCCCTGATGCGAAAAAGCGGCGGTGGCTCCATCATCAACATCTGCTCCAACTGGGGCATCGTCGCATTTCCGGATGCCGCAGCTTACGTGGCGTCCAAGGGCGCTGTTCGCCTGCTGACCAAGGCAACCGCAACGGAAGTCGCGCAGGACAACATCCGCGTCAACTCCGTGCATCCGAGTCTCACAGCGACGGACATGACTCGTGGCGTCCTGGAAGACAGTGAGGCCACAAAGCGACTTCTCGGACCGTCGCTGCTCGGTCGCCCTGCAAAGGCCGAAGAAATTGCCAACGCGGTTCTCTTCCTTGCATCGAGCGAAGCATCGTTCATGACGGGCAGTGAACTGGTCGTTGACGGCGGCTACACCGCCGTTTAAGCGAGTTACCGAGCCGGCCGCGTTCGCGGTCGGCGCATCTCAAAAGCGAAGTCCTCAGGCGGTGGTCCTCTGCATAGCTGCAAGACCGCCGGGGGGATATTCGTCTCTATTCGCCGCGTCGGTCGAGGAGGTGGAGAATCATGAGCTCTTTGCTTGTCGAAGCATCAGGTGTTCAAAAGTCATATGACGGCGTTCCTGCGCTGCGCGATGGCAGATTCAAGCTTGCCCGCGGAAGTGTCCATGCACTCTGTGGCGGCAACGGCGCGGGTAAGTCGACGTTCCTCAGCATTCTGATGGGAATTCAAGCGCGCGATGCCGGTTCAATCCGAATCCGGGATGAAGAGGTCAACTTCCAAAGTCCTCTGGATGCCCTGAACCATCGAATCGCGATTATTACCCAGGAGTTATCTCCCATTCCATACATGAACGTGGCCGAGAACATTTATCTCGGTCGCGAACCTAGGAAGGGAGTTGTCGTTGACAAGAGAACCATGCGCGGGAACGCACGCGCACTTCTTGAACGACTGAACTTCGATATTGACCCGACGGCGCCGATGGTGTCG
Source organism: Paraburkholderia sp. RL18-085-BIA-A (assembly GCF_046027075.1). Classification (NCBI taxonomy): domain Bacteria; kingdom Pseudomonadati; phylum Pseudomonadota; class Betaproteobacteria; order Burkholderiales; family Burkholderiaceae; genus Paraburkholderia; species Paraburkholderia sp. RL18-085-BIA-A. Next base: position 5,141 of record NZ_JARESU010000153.1, read on the forward strand.
CTGAGCCTGGCTCAAGTACAGCTCGTTGAGATTGCCAAGGCGTTCAGCTTCGATGCGGAAATCGTCATTATGGACGAGCCGACATCGGCCATTGGCGAGCGTGAAACGCACATCCTGTTCAACGCCATCCGCAGTCTCACGTCGCATGGCGCAGGAATCATTTACGTGAGCCATCGGCTCGAAGAGTTGTTCGAAATCGCCGACGAGTACACCGTCTTCCGTGACGGAGCATATGTCGAGAGTGGCAAGCTCGGTGACATCGACCGTCCTCATCTGGTCAGGCAAATCGTGGGACGCGAAGTCGCGCAACCGCGCAAGTCCACACGCAGCGAAGCTGGAAAAGTGATGCTTGACGTCGCGAACCTATCGCAGTCAGGCCAGTTCAATGATGTCTCTCTTCGCGTCTCGAGTGGAGAGATTGTGGGCATCTACGGTTTGATGGGTTCGGGACGGAGCGAATTTCTCAATGCTGTCTACGGAATCGGTCCACGTGAAGGGGGTACGGTCACCGTTGACGGCCGAGAGGTGATGCCTGCGCGCCCCGATGAGTCAATCGATGCCGGCATGGCGATGGTCACCGAAGACCGCAAGGAAAGCGGACTCGTTCTCGGCGCACCTATTCGACACAACATCTCTCTCTCGGCTTTGACCCACCTCTCCTGGAAAGGTGTCGTGCAAAGACGCAAGGAGCGAACGCACGCTGCCGAGATGATTCGTCAACTGAACATCAAGACCGCATCCGACGAGTTACCAGTGTCCACCATGAGCGGAGGCAATCAACAAAAGGTCGTGCTTGCACGTTGCCTATCTTCCCGCCCAAAGCTGCTTATTTGTGACGAACCCACGCGCGGCATAGATGAAGGTGCCAAACAGGAGATTTATACCCTGCTCGACCGGTTCGTGCGTTCCGGCGGCGCAGTGCTGCTCGTGTCATCAGAAGCGCCCGAAGTCCTGCAGCTAAGCGACCGAATCGTAGTTTTCAAGAAGGGGCGCATCAAAGAAACGCTTCCCGGCCACAGCGCGAGTCAGGAAACGCTGCTTCATGCAGCGTCATGAACAGAGTCAAGAGATTCAGGAGACAAACCATGAGACAAGACATCCCCGCAAACAAAGCTGCATCGACGGCGCTTCCGAAGCCCATATCTCTTCATGCGGTGCTCAAACTGGCAAACAACTACGGAATTGCCGTCGCTTTCATTGCCTTGTGCATTGCGCTTAGCTTCTCGAGCGACGTATTCCTCACGTGGGGGAACTGGACCAACATCATCCGCCAGACCGCCATTAACGGGATGCTTGCAATCGGTGTCACGTTCGTCATTCTCACCCGTGGTATCGACTTGTCAGTTGGCGCAGTCATGGCGTTAGCTGGAGTCGTTGGCGCTACTCTTGCCGTGATGCCCGGAGAGCAGAACATCGTCGTCATACTGCTTGCCGGTTGCTTCGTAGGGGCGTTTCTCGGTTGGCTCAACGGCGTTGCCGTCGCGCGACTTTCGCTGCCGCCTTTCGTCGTGACGCTGGGTATGCTCAGTGTTGCACGAGGATTGACATTCATCTTCACCGACGGTCAGCCCGTCCTCAATCTTTCTCCGCAGCTCCTCTGGCTTGGCAGCGGGAGCGTTTTCGGCGTACCGGTGCCTATCGTCGTGCTCATCCTGCTGTTCGCTATCTGCTGGTTTGTCCTTCAGCACACGGTTTTTGGCCGGCATATCTACGCCGTCGGTGGCAGTGAAAAGAGTGCGGCGACAAGCGGCGTGCGAGTCAAGCGCGTCATCACTGCCGCTTACGTAATCTCGGGACTGACAGCAGCGCTCGGCGGACTGATTCTGACGGCTAGAACCACGGCGGCGCTTCCACAAGCTGGTGTCGCCTACGAGCTCGATGCAATTGCAGCCGTCGTCATTGGGGGCACGAGCCTGTCTGGTGGCAAAGGCTCTCTCGTAGGGACGCTCTTCGGTGCGCTCATCATCGGGACCATCAATAACGGTCTCGACCTTCTGGGCGTGTCCTCCTATTACCAACAGGTCATCAAGGGACTCATCATCGTTGGCGCAGTGATGCTCGACGCCACACGCCGCGGTAAATGACGCTCTGCGTATCGACGCAGGGCCCAGCTTGAAATATCAACATGTGAACGGAGACGAGAAATGCGCAACTTCAAACGGTATCTTGGGCTGGCCGCCGCTGCCCTCAGCGTCACGCTTCATTGCGAAGCAACTATGGCGCAAGATGGGAAGACCTTCCGGATTGCGGTAATGCCCTTCGCAGTGAACGAGTATATGTCCCGGTGGGTGAAGGAAATGCAACAGCACCCGCTCGTGAAGGATGGCACGGTCAAGATGACGGTCCTCGACGGCAAGTCGGACGCGATGGTGCAAGCCAATCAGTTCGATACGGCCATCACGCAGAAATTCGACGCAATCATCGTTGCGCCGGTCGACTTCCAGGCGGCAGCAGCACCTATTGCCCGCGCGTCCGCGGCCAAGATTCCGGTCATTGGTTCTGTGACTACCGCCAATTCGGACAAGCTCTACGCGTACGTCGGCACAAACGATGTGGAAGGCGGCCGTCTGGAAGCACAGCAACTCGTCAATCAATTGAACGGCAAGGGTAATATTGTCATCCTCGAGGGGCCCATCGGAAACTCTCCACAGCTCATGCGGCGCAAAGGCATCGACTCCGTGCTGGCCGCAAGTCCCGGCATCAAGGTTCTGGCGTCGAAGCCGGGCAACTGGTCGCGCGCGGAAGGACTGAGCGTGACCGAAGACTGGCTCACCAGGTACGGGAAAACAATCAACGGCGTTATCTCGCAGAACGATGCCATGTCGCTCGGCGCTATTGAAGCGCTCAAGCTGAAACAAATCGACCCGAAGACCGTTCCGGTCGTCTCAATCGACGGCGACAAGGGCGGCCAAATGGCCGTGAAGCAGGGAGACTTGTTCACACTGTACAAAGACGCGCACTGCGAAGGGCAAGGGGCGATGGACCTTGCCATCCGTGCGGTTGCGGGTCCGTCATATCAACCGAAGTCCGACTGCTGGTCAAAGACGCTAACGTGGAAAGACGGTACCGCGAAGCAGTACGACGTGCCTTGGGTGCCGCTGACGAAGGCGAACATCGACCAATACCTGAAGTAATCGCCGCCCACTACCCAAGAGGAACGACATCATGCTGAAAGACAAAGTCATCCTGGTCACAGGCGGTGCAAATGGCATGGGAGAGGCGCATTGCCGTCTGCTTGCAGAGCGAGGCGCCGCAGTCGTCGTTGCGGACGTCAACCAGCGTGGCGAAGATGTGGCCGCCGACATTGTGCGAAATGGTGGTGTTGCGAGATTCCGCTCGCTCGATGTGCGCGACCGCCGCCAGTGGCAGATTGTCGTTGATGCGACGGCGACTGAGTTCGGCCGCATCGACGGACTGGTCAACAACGCCGGCATTTTGGTTCGCAAGCCTGTCGAAGAACTTCCTTCCGAGGATTGGGATTTGCTCTTCGACATTAACGTCAAGGGCACATTTCTCGGTTCTCAGGCCGTACTTCCGGCCATGAGGATGGCCGGCGGAGGCTCCATAGTGAACATCTCATCAATCTCCGGGTTTGTCGCCAACATGCCAGGCATGAGTGCGTATTGCGCGACCAAAGGAGCTATTCGACTCTTTACGAAGGGACTCGCTGTCGATTACGCCAGTTATGGCATCCGCGTAAATTCGTTGCATCCGGGCACGATTCGCACGCCGATGACCGCGGACTTTGAGAGCGACAGCGAGAAGCTCAACATGCTGCTTGGGACGACAATCTTGCGGCGGCTCGGTGAACCAAAAGAAATTTCGGAAGTACTCGCGTTCCTGTTGTCGGATGCCTCGTCTTTCATGACCGGCTCCGAAGTAACGGCCGATGGTGGCTTCACCGCGGTCTGACGCGCTCCTGGGTGCGACGTTGTGCTTCGGATGTAGAACCGGTTGAGGGCGAGCAGTTGGCTCGGGGCACCGTGCCTCGGCCCAGCGATAGGATTCGCTGGGGCAGGCAGGTAACGCAAATATGGGCCTGCGTCCTTCGAGAAGCTTCGATGCTTCCGGGCGGAGCTGAGGCCCAGGGTCTCGCGCACGGGAACGTATAAAAAAATTTATGACACGCCCCACTTTGCTAATTTTCGGTGGCGACCTGTCACCTCTAAAGTTGATGTTGGGTGAGCCTAGCCCACGCATACCCCGACCTGTGGCAAAGAGCGAGGAACCATGCTCGGTCTCGCGACGGCGCCAAGACGTTTGGACGAGCATCGGTACCGCAGGCGGGCTTGCAGATTAAATCGGTGTCATTCTTCGCGAGGTTGGAAGTGGCGGTTTCCTGAAGTCACGACCGTCTGGCGCTCAATTCTATGTATCGGTGTGGAGAGCATGAGAACCATGAAAACTGTTGTAATTGCAGGCGCTGTAGGTGTCATTGGACGCGGAGTACTCGCGCATTATGAGAACCAGGACGTCAATCTTGTCGCCGTCTCGCGACGAGCACCTGATTTCCCGACACGTGCGAAACATCTGGCTGTAGACCTGTTGGACAGAGACTCCTGCGAGAGCCTGCTTGCGAAGGTGTCGGATGCCACGCACCTTGTCTTCGCGGCTTACCAAGAGAAGCCGACGCCCGCCGAATTGGTTGATGTGAACCTGCGGATGTTGCAGAACATGGTCGAGGTCATGGAAAAACATTCGCCGAATCTGCAGCACGTCACGCTGATGCAAGGTGGCAAGGCATACGGCGTGCATATCGGTCCTATCCCATCGCCCGCGAAGGAAAGTGACCCGCGCCATATGCCGCCAAACTTCTACTACGACCAGGAGGATTTCCTCCGGGAGCGTTCCGCGGGGAAAGCGTGGTCCTGGACCGCATTTCGCCCGGAAGGTGTCGCGGGTGTTGCTGTTGGCAACCCTATGAATCTGCTGATGGTGATTGCGGTCTATGGAACGTTGGCAAAGGCGTTGGGTGTGCCGATGTCATACCCAGGGTCACGCGCCGCGTATGACGCGCTCTACCAGGTAACGGACACTCGAGTCCTTGCGCGCGCTGTGGATTGGGCGGGCGAAACCGAGGCATGCCGCGGCGAGGTCTATAACATCACAAATGGCGACTACTTCAGGTGGTCGCGAATTTGGCCGCGTCTGGCCGAGTTCTTCGATGTCCCGGTCGGCGAGCCGTTCCCCATGTCGTTACAGCAGATGATGGCCGACAAGGCGGAACTGTGGAGCAGCCTGGTCAAAAAACACAACCTGCGGGACTATGCTTACGACCAAATCGTGTCGTGGAAATTCGGCGACGTGATTTTCAAGACGCCCTTCGACAACATCACGAGCACCATTAAGGCGCGCAAGCATGGATTCCATGATTGCATTGACACGGAGGAAATGTATATCGAGATGCTGACCGACCTCAGGGAGCAACGTTACATCCCCTGACGACAGCCTTGCGCGACGTCCGTGATGGCATCGCCCACACGGACACGCACCACGCCCTAGCAAACATTCGTCCGTGACGGCCAGTGCCGAATAGCCAAGCTGTGCCGCGCGCTCGGAGAGCTCTTCCGCATGGGAAGCACCATGCAGGAAGCTGAAATTCGAAAGACAGAAAAGCTCGGCATACGCCGGAAGGACATTGAATGTAGTGTCCATGACGCATCAGCCGAACAGTCCTTGAAGGAACCACCGCTGCTCGTCCTCCGCGTCGCGGCTGCTGACACGCTCGCGGTATGTCCAGTAGCAACTCTGGTCTTCCGCTTGCGCCACGAAATAATCGCGCGTCACAAGCTCACCATCAAACCAGCCTGCCTCGATGCGTTCACCGGGTGACACCATCCGCTGGAGACCCATGGAAGGGACGATGCTGACCCGGCCACGGCCACGCGCGAGCTGAGACGCGCGCCACAAGGACCGATGTATCTCTTCGGCGGTGACGGTAGCGCTGGCCATGTGGCATCAAAGAACCTGTATATTTATACAGTATCGTACACGTAAACTGGGGTCGTGAGCTGTCACTTCTAATTGGGGCTGAATCATGGGTGCATCTGTTCGCAAAGTCAGCCGTCCAATGCCTGAAATGGCGGCATTTATGGCCAGAACTGCGCGCTGCATTTGGCGACGAGTGGGTCGATAATGCTGTCCGGCGAGGCAAAGCCCGTGAGCCGACGTTTCGCTAGCGAGAATGGTCGCGCTGTTGGTACAGCAGGTCCGGCGCACGAGGATGTGTGGGCGCGTCAACGCTGACATAAGGGACCGGCATCATTGTCCCGGCGCCGATGGCGGGGTATTGGTTGCAAGGAGTGGCTGAAACGAACAGCCGGCAAGGAGAAATCGTGAAAAGAATTGGACTGGCGTTGCTGACGGCGACGCTTGCGCCTGCAGCGTTCGCGACTGGCGGATATTCGGAAATGTGGAATCCGCCAGAAGCTCGCGCGACCGCGCCGCACAGGGTCAATGCTGCACACAAGCTTGCAGTTCATCGACACGTCGTTGCTCACGCGGTGAAAGTGCACGCGCGGCGCGCACCGACATCGGCACCCGGGCTCATGGCGAAGCAAAGCAAGATGCACAAGACTGTGCCGACCGGCGAACCAGACATGTCGCAGATTCCGCGTCAAATAACGCCCGAGGGCAATGTGCTTCGCGTGACTGGTCGCGGAGCTTCTGCTGAGGTCGCTCGCTAATGGAATCGCAGTCCTACCATGGTTACAGCGTGTGGCACGCAATCCGGCAGCAGGAAGACATACTGCTGCCGGAATGCTATGCGGCAAGCGGGACCATCACCAAAGGCGGTAAGCTAATCGAAGCATCGGGCGTTCTTGATTATTTTGAAAGTGAAGATGAAGCTCAACATGCAGGCCTGGATTGGGCCCGGGCTTGGGTCGACGCACATGGGTGAGTTCAGCAATTGGCTAACACTCTCGCTCGAGTCGGGCTTTCAGCGTCTGGCAGCGCTACTCGATTCACATCATGTGGAGGGCTGCCTCTTTTGGTCCTTTGCCAGCAAGACGTTCTGATGTCCGGAACCGGCTGGAATCATTGGGAAGCAGTTTTCCTCTGCGGTAACACGAACGTCGAGAAAATACGGACCCTGACTTGCGAGACACGCCGCGATGGCGTCGTCCAGTTCTTCCCGACGACTCACCGCCTTAGCTTGCCACCCAAAGCCACGAGCAACAGCCACAAAGTCGGGTAGCGCTTCGTTGTAGCTATGGCTGTATCGTCCGTCGTGAATCATTTCCTGCCACTGACGCACCATTCCCATGTAGCCATTATTCGATAGGATGACCTTCACGGGAGTACGATGCTGGACTGCAGTCGACAACTCCTGAATATTCATCAAGATAGACGCATCACCGCTCACACAAACGACCGTCTTATGGGGATGCGCAATCTGAGCACCGATGGCCGCCGGCAATCCATACCCCATCGTGCCAGCACCGCCTGAAGTGAGCCAACGCATGGGCTGCTCAAACCTCAAATATTGTGCGGCCCACATCTGATGCTGCCCGACATCGGTGGAAACAATCGCGTCGCGACCCTCGAGTTGGGCCTGGAGTCGACTCATGAGTGCCTGCGGAGCGATAGAGTGCGGCGTGTCGAGAAACGCCAGCGATTCCTGCTTCCGCCAGCCATTGATTTGACGCCACCAATCCGAAAGACGATTTGCTTTTGCGCTACTACCGATGCGTTCCAGCAACCCCTCGAGCACTTCCTTGCAGTCCCCGACCAAGGGCAAGTGCGCTTTTACCGTCTTGTTGATGGAGGCAGGGTCAATGTCCACATGCAAAAATCTGGCACCGGGACAAAAATCAGCGAGACGGCTGGTCACACGGTCATCGAAGCGAGCCCCGATGCACACAACCAAGTCAGCGTGGTGCATTGCAAGGTTGGCTTCGAGAGTGCCATGCATACCCAGCATTCCCAACCACTGAGGACTGGACGCCGGGAATGCTCCTAGGCCCATCAGGGTAAGCGTACATGGCGCACCAACGCGCTCGACCAATTCGCGGAAAAGTTCACACGCTTTCGGGCCGGAGTTCACCAAGCCCCCACCGCCATAGAACACCGGTCGTTTCGCCGCGCAAATTGCCGCTGCTGCTTCTGAAAGACGCGTTGCGGACAGCCTAACCGAAGAATTCTTGCCGAGGTCTCGCGCGTCAGCGGACTGTGAGCCTGCAGCCACCGAGCACAATTGAATGTCCTTCGGAAAATCGACCAGCACGGGCCCTGGACGGCCACTTTTCGCAATGTTGAACGCACGACGCACCGTCGCTTCCACTGAAGTAACTTCGCGAATCTGTGTATTCCACTTGGTGATTGGCCGAGAAATGCCAAGCGCGTCACATTCCTGGAATGCGTCGGTTCCGATGACAGCGGTTGCAACTTGACCAGAGATGCAGAGGACGGGAACAGAATCGCACATCGCGTCAAGCAGGCCAGTGGTGGTATTGCTCATCCCGGGACCCGAAGTCACGAAAACAACGCCGACTTTACCGGTTGAGCGTGCGTACCCCTCGGCAGCGTGGACGGCCGCTTGCTCGTGCCGGACCAGAACGTGTCGAAGACGGGGTTCGGCGTGGAGAGCGTCATATAAAGGAAGCACGGCGCCGCCGGGGTACCCAAAAACTGTGTCAACCCCAAGGTCGAGCAGGGTTTGTATAAGGACCATCGCTCCGACCGTTTGGTCAGTTTCGATGAGTTCAGCAGCACGGAGGTCGGATATAGCGTTCATGCTAAACACTTTATCCTGGGAATCGCGGAAGAGGCTTCCGGTTTGGAGATGCAGCGGCACTCAGTTTGGAAGGTTTATCCGCCAGAAGGGTTTGTTCTGAAATCAGCTTCATCACCCCATTGCCCGCTATCAACTACCTGTGAGACCAACGGCGAAAGCATCCGGCTGGGCCGTTCAAACCTACCGAGCCTTTTGCGAAAACGCTGCGATTTGGGGGGCAGGAGTGGCGCGTCCGCCGTCGACGTCATTGAACACATGTGAGTCTGCGCGGCTTACGTCAACCGCCTTGCAGGAGCGTAATTTGACTCGCCTTACATTCAAGAACAGTAAAATCCCGCGCTTGGCTCGGCTTTGGGCGTTCGCGGGCGCGCACGCGCAGCGCCAGGTCTAGCTCGCTCTTCGTGTCTGGATAAGACCGACGCTTCCATTTTGGGTAACGATGCGGGTGGCCACGCGTCGCGTCGACGAAGTGACCGTAGATTTCCAGATTCGCAATCAGGCGCAGATGACAAAACTGTCACGAGCGTGTCAGCGCCAGGTCAAGCTTGAAAGGGCACGATAGACACATAGACTTCCGGACTGATGGCCCGGTGAGTAGTAGCAGTGCCGCAAATACTACGTTCTAAGCGTGTCTTAGTTGTTTGCCATCACGATTGCTCCCAACGCCCCTGTTTAGTCGCCAGCGTATCGGCGGCGTTTTTTTCGGGGAAAGGAATCGCTTTGGCGGCGAGAGCGAGTTATGGAAGAAGGTAAGCATCATCATGTCCGGTAAATCGGAACCGGAAACACACCCCTCCAGTGATGTCACCGCCCACTGCGTGGGCTTACCGTTGGTCGGGCTGCGCATGGACCCGTGACCCACGCCATGGCTCTTCAATGCTACACCGGTCTGGACGCGTTTAGGCAACGTCATGGCTCGCGATAGCTATTTATGACTTCGGGTCGACAGCGGTCTGTTGCCGGGGAGTCGGTCGCGCCGGCCAGACGAAATTGCAGACATCCAGCAGGCGCACGTAGCAATGATGCATATCGACGCTACCGAGAAACAATGCGGCGCATGGCTGATAGGCGATGTCGAATACGTGCTTATGCGTGTCGTTCGAAACCTTCGAACAGGAAGTTTTTCAGGTTCGCCCGGATACCCGGGCACAGAGTGACTGGAAGTCGCTCCTTCGGAGGTGCGCCATGACAAAAGTTTGTGAGCTGGATTGCTGGCTGGCAAAGCTCTACGGGCATACTGCTGTTGACAGTGCTGCCGTGCTCGAGCGCGATTGGGCCGAGGCAAACCCGCGCGCGGACGACCCAGAAGACCGGGCCGTGCCAACAGTCCAAATCATCGAGGTTGTGAACGACAGAATGATTATCGTCGCATGGCAGGACTCTACCGGCGGCCGGTATGGGTACCAGACATGGACCCGTGTGCTCGCGCGACGAGACACCGTGTGCGCACTGACCGGGCTCTCAGTTAAGAGGGGCGATGCAGTCTTCCATCCAAAGTATCTCCGCGACAGGCGCCCCGCGAATGCGGACAGCGTCATCCTCGCCGGCGATGGGAAGCGCCATGGCGTTGCACCGTCAATGTGAACCTTGGCATACGCGGCAGCGGACTGAAGCGCGGCGTTCTCCGACATCAGACAGGCGAGCAGTCCGAATGCCCCACGCTGTCCAGCGGGGGGTGTGAAAGATATGTTTGCTGCCTAACCCAGCCTGAAGATTGATGCGAGAGGCACGACGACGTGCTGTTTATAAACGAATGGATACGAGTCCATGTCGTGCCAGGCGTTCCTGCAGGCACTCGACGATAAAACGTCGCAGCGCTTCCGTACGTTCGGAAACGCACTTCAGGAGGCATCCGCGTTCTTCGGAAGCGGGTGCGAGGCGAGTGCCGCAAATCGTTCCGCGTTGCGCCGACCATCTGGCTCGCTGCCGAAAGGGCGGACCTCCATGCCGATATGGCACCATCGCTCCGCGGGGGTACGTTCCTCGAGATGCTGCCGACGAACCCTTGTGCCATCCGGATGATGTCGATGATGACCCGAAACGGTACGAAGCGAGCCCTGCTCGCTCTTTTATCCGAATGCATCTGACGTCGCCCACCGCACATACCGTCCAGGCGCCGGCCGCGCATTATTCCCGTTGCGAAATATCCCGGAACGAACAATGACTTCAAGGCCGGCCGCTAATCTCACAAAAGCCCTGTCAAGGCGCTGGCCGACCTTGGGCCGCGGAGCCGACAGACAACGTCATGGTTCCGTTCATGACCTGCGTACCGTCACGCATTCCGGGGAGCACGCGCCGACCGATGGTGACTGTGTGGCAGACGGATATTTTCTACAGGGAAACCAGATATTGGCCGTCGTTTCGGCGTTGGCGTTCTTCGTCGCGTCGTTTGTCGTCTGGCGGGGCGGTGTTTTGGCCCGCTTCCGGACATCCGGGATGGCAGTGCAGAGGGAAGCCATCCGCACAGCGGCCTGGCTGGCGCGCCTGCGGACCTCGCGGTCCCGGTCGCTCCAGCAGGGACACCAATTCTGGCACGAACTGTTCGCCGACCTGGAGAGTGCCAGTCGCGAGGATGACATTCCCTGGGAGGTGGTATTCGCCGCGACCGAGGCGGCGCAGGCAGAGGTCTGCCGCACGGCAAAGCTTCGTGCGGCAATGATTCAAAGACCCAACGCCGGCCTGCGGGCACGCGTGGGTACGCGTCTTTCCCGGGCTTCAACGCCTGGTGGGAGAAGAGTGACGCGATGGAGCAGTCGACGAGCGCGTACGATACTCCAGCCTGCGCATTCATCCGCCGAACGCCAGGACCGGTACTCACGCAGAGGCCCTCCGCACTACCCGGTCATTCGCCCGGATGAGTGACCTCGCCCCGCTTGCGCCGACGTCTGAGCACCTTCATCCGCCGCGCTGCCGCGCGCTCATACTTATTCAACCCGAACGACCACCAGCACCCGTGCGAGATTGCGCAAGCGCGACGACTCAAAGCCGCCGGGTCGCAGTGACATATTTCATCTGGACTGCCTGGCGGCTTCAGCTATCGCCGGCACCACAATCGAAGGACCTATCCCATTGACCTCAGAACATGACCGCACGCCCAGCGTACAAGACGACTTTCTGCAGACCCTCGTAAGGGACAAGACCACCGTAAATGTGTTCCTCGTGAGCGGCATCAGACTGAGCGGTCAACTGGCCGCCTTTGACCAGTTTGTAGTTCTGCTGGAGTCTGGCTCAGGCTCACAACTTGTTTTCAAGCATGCCATTTCGACCGTGCTGCCAGTCAATGGCAGAGAACCGGCACGCGACCCGACCGAGGTACCGGTGAGTGGTGACAGGTCGAACCACGTGCGAGGCCGTGTCCGATGAGATTGCGACGACATGCTGTGGCTCACGCCTGACCTGCGCATAGCCACGCGATGACCACGTCGAGAAGTTCCGAAAGGCGCGCACAACCCGCACTCTTCGGAACCGTAACTCCGGCCCGCCAAAGGGTCACCTCAGGAAATTCTCTCGCGTTGGCGCTGCGGCAAAATGGCGGTCGCCGCGCGACCGGTGACCGACCGATTTGAAATTTGCGGCCTTCGGTCCGCGGGCCGTTCCCTATCTCATTGACGACCGCTAGCGTATCAAGAACTTCGACCGGTCCTTCACTGTTGCCAACCACCCCGGTGCGCGCCCACGCCCGCTCCAGGTCGCGCCCGACTTGGGGTCAAGGTAAAGCGCCGGTTGAGCGCCCTTCGGC
>NZ_JARESU010000154.1:0-17473 GCF_046027075.1 Paraburkholderia sp. RL18-085-BIA-A
ACGCAACGATTCCCCCATGTTCAGATTGAAGCGGTGAGCCGCTTCGGTTATCAGATCTCTGGCGCGCGCCAGCCTGTCTGGCTGCGGTCCGGGCGCTAGTGCTGCAGGGGCGGGCTCGCGTTGTTTCATTGCCGGATTGCAGAATGCCGCCATGCATCAAGAGACGTTCGTCATGCGAGCGCAAAGGACTGCTTGTGGCCGAACCCGGCCCGATGCACATCGTGCTGTTGCTGAGATCGGGTCAAGGTAGGTCTAATGGCTTTGATAATCATATAGCCGAACGACAGATAGCGTATGCCCCAACGCAGGTGAACGATGGCTCCTCGCTTTCTTCCGGTCCATGACATGCCAATGAGGGCGAGCATGAACGGCGCAGTCAGTGAGGGGCCGTCGCTTTCATGAATGCACCTAGCTGCTCTGCGTAGAACGTCGCGTTGACTAGCGTCGCGTGTCCTCGGGTTTCGGTGCTGGCTGGAATCAACAACAAGCGGGCGTGCTTCAATTGGTGAAGCGCCGTCTGCATCGTGCCGGTGTCCGGCGGGTTACGCTCGTCATCCGCGGAGTTAATGGCCAGTAAAGGCGCCTGAATTCGGGGCAATCCTGGTACGGGGTTGTAATCGGCGGCTGCAGCCCATTGATACATGACATCGTTGGCATCGCCTTTGGGCGCCGCCAGCATGTCGTCGACCATCTTGTCGGCTTTCGCACGCGTCGGACCCAACGTCTGGTAAGCAAGCGTGCCCCCGCTGGTTGCGATCGCAAACATCGTGCTGGCGAGGCGTAACGACGGGGGCTGCACCGTATAGTCGCCATGGTTCCATGCCGGATCCTGCCTGATCGACTCGACGAGCATGCGACGCATCATCCAGTTGCGCGCGGACATCTCGATAGGTTGGGACGCCATCGGAACGAGCGCATCCATCATGTCCGGATACTTTTCGCCCCAAAGCCAGGTCTGCATTCCTCCCAAGGAGTAACCGAGGACAAGGCGAAGATGACGAATGCCGAGTCCTTCCGTGACCATGCGATATTGGGCGGATACCATATCGTCGTAGTCATACTGAGGAAAATGCGCGCGTAGACCATCGGATGGCTTGGCGGATTTCCCAATGCCGATTCCTTCGGGCAGGATGATGAAGTACTTCGTCGCATCGAGCGGCTGCCCGCGTCCAAACAGCTTGCCGGCAAAGTTCGGCGTCAACATGCTCGCCGCGGGTTGGTTCGTGCCATGAAGGACGAGAACCGCCGGGTTAGCAGGGTCGCCAATGGTCAGGTAGTGAAGGCGAACAGCGTTCAGCGTATCGCCCGTATGGAACGTAAAGCTCGGTGCGATCCAGTCACCTTCACGCGGAGCGGGATAACTTTGGGCCGAGGCAAGAGAAGGGAGTAACGCAAAGAGAACGGAAAAACAGGTACTGCGAACAACGGTGAAAAAGCGCATCGATTAAACCTCGGTTTCGGATTGAACGCTCGGACTCATGCCATTCTAAGGAATTTTTTAATCGACCGCTTTGGCGAACATCGGCGCATGCGATCCCATTCATAACGACGGTTCGTCCATCGCCGCACGTTGCGACTGACTTGCGCTCCGAATCAAGGGTGACGGCAGCGATTGGCGTCCAGTCTCGTGTCCAGCCTGACCAGGCGACCTCGATGTACGCTGGTCCTCCAGGATTCGTCAGTTGACTTACGTTGAAACGCTTTTAACGATCGCGAGCGTGGTTAAGGACTAGGTGCGCGGAACTTTTGGCGATACTGCAAGGGAGACGTACCCAGTCGGCGTTGAAACGCCTTTCGCATGCGATCGGGGGTCATTGAACCCGGACGCATCGGCGATCCTTTTCAATGGGGTCCTTGTATTCTCAAGCTGTCACGGCGAAAGTCAGCGATCGTCTTGAAGTCCGGAGACAGCCGTCCCGTCAGCCACATCAACTCGACATTGCGCTGACATTCGCGTTCAAGACGCCGGCTGGAAGGTATTCGATTCAAGTATCCGTAGATATAGATCTTGAGCAGTACGCCTGGGTAGGCCGGGCGACCCGTGAGAGCCGGCGTAGTACCGTTGAATCCGAGTTCTGCAAGCTCCAGTTCGTCGACAAAAACATCAATGACTCTCACCGGATTATCCTGTCCAATGTAGTCATCGACGCATTCGGGAAGTAGTGCGACCTGTTTGCGGTCATTGCCTTCAACGAATCGCTTCATGAGTCACCCGGTCTCAACGCGTTGATTCAGTTTAGGCGATCAATGTGTTTTCACACAGGCTGGGTCGACTGCACACAAACGCATTGAGCAGCCAGCCGGCCACTCAATGCACTCACCGGCGCGCTCACCTGCGGAACTCGCTTCCAACATTTCCGTAGGCCCGTCGACCAGCGAAGAGCCGAACCAGCCTGAGGCACTAACAGCGCACCTCAAGCAAGCGCCACGACAGCAATCTCGACAAGCAACTCGGGCGCGGCCAATTTCGCCTGCACTGTCGCGCGTGTTGGTGCGCAGCCTTGTGGAACCCATGCGTCCCATACTTCGTTCATACCGGCGAAATCGCGGCTAATGTCCGAAAGCCAGACCTGCGCGGAAACCAGACGCGTCCTGTCGATGCCAGCTTTCTCCAGAAAACCGTCGATCTTCTCCAGTACTTTCGCGGTCTGAACCTTCACGTCGGGTGCGTGATCGGCCGACGTCTGGCCGCCAACGAACACGAGCCCACCGGCTTTGACGACGCGGCTCATACGCTGATTGGTTTCGATACGAACGATATCGGTCATGAACATCTCTCCAGTGAAGTCGAACGAAACCGTCGCGCGCCGACTCAACGCGCGTGACGGAGAAAAAAAAGAAAGCGATTAGTGCGCGACCAGTTGCGCAGTGCGTGAAAACGACGAGTCGCGGCCGAAGCGATCTATAGCGAACGCATCGAGCGGGATCGATGGCGCGCCGTCGAGTATCAGTTCGGACACGAGCTTGCCGCAGCCCGGCCCCAACTGAAAGCCACTGCCGCAATAGCCAAACGAGTAATACAGATTCGACGCCTTGCGGCTCGCGGAGATCACCGGCAATTCATCCTCGGTGAAGGCTTCGACGCCGGCCCACGCGCGATTTACACCGAGATTGCGCAGGTGCGGAAACAGATCGGTCACGGTTCGCGCGCTGCGCACGAGGCGGACGAAATCCACTTCGCCGTGACGATTCGCGAGGTCCGCGATACCGATCAGTTTGCCGCCGATCACCACCGTGCCGTTGTCGAATTGCTTGAACGACAGCGGCCTGCCCGTTGCGCCAAGCGTCGCGCGACAGAAGGGCGCGACACGATGCGTGACCATCAGCATCAAACCTTCGGGGTGCACCGGAACCGGTTCACCCACCTGCTTCGTGAGTTCGCCGGACCACGCGCCCGCGGTGACCAACAGGTTTTCCGCGCTGAATGTGCCACGCGATGTCACCGCAAACCACCGCGTGCCGCGCTGTTCGATGCGGCGCACCGGCGTGCCTTCCAGAAAGCGCGCGCCCAGTCTTTGCGCGGCGAGCCGGAAGGCGGTCGTTGTCCGATAGGGCAGTGCGAAGCCGTCGCGCTCCACCCAGATGCCGCCCGTCACGTGCCGCGCGAGCGCTGGCTCGAGTTCCAGTATGGACTCGCGGTCGATCACTTTCTCGTGCGTGTATCCATGCGATTCGAGCAACGCGACGCGCTGGCGGCACGCTTCGAGTTCGTCATCGGTTTCGGCAATTTTCAGCTGGCCGGACGGGGCGAAGCCCACATCCTCGCAGAGCAGATCACTCATACGATGCCAGATTTCGCGCGACATCAACGCGAGCGGAATCTCGGGCAACGGGCGGCCCAGCGTGCGCACGCCGCCCGCGTTCACGCCCGACGAATGACGCGCGACGTAGTCGGCTTCGAGCACGATCACCTTCGCGCCACGCCGCGCCATGTGGAACGCGCTGCTGGTGCCGTGCAGTCCACCGCCCACTACAAGGACATCGGCTTCGTGAAGGTTGGTGGTGTCATTCACCGGCGAGTTCTCCGAGCGTGAGCGGCTTGATCGGCGGACGGATGCGGTAATAGCCCACTTCGGCGGGCGAGACGCGGCGCGCCTGGGCGATCACTTCCGTCACCGTGAGACCGCACATGCGGCCCTGGCACGGTCCCATTCCGCAGCGTCCGAAAGACTTCGCCTGATTCGGTCCCACACAGCCCAGCTCGACGAACTTGCGCAACTCGCCCGCGGTGACCTCCTCGCAACGGCACACAATGGTCTCGTCGCGCGGAATGCGGTTGATGTCGCGCGGACGATAGAGGCTGTCCAGAAACGGCCGGATGCGCATGACGTCGGCGAGCGCGCGGCGATGCTGAGTGGCCTCGGTATCGCGAAGCGAGGCGGTGATGGCGTCCAGTTGCGCGGAGGCCGCGAGCCCCGCGAGCGACCCCTGCAACGCCGCGGCCTGCGCGCCGCCGATCCCCGCGCCATCGCCCGCCACGAAGATGCCCGGCACGTCGAGTTCGCCCCACGCATCGACTTGCGGCGTAAAGCAGAGTTGCCCGTTGTCCCAGTGGTGCGTGGCGCGCAGCGCCTGCGTGAATTGCGTGTTCGGCACGACGCCCTGGTGCAGCAAGATCACGTCGGCTTCAATGCGATGCGCCGTGCCTTGGGTCGTGAAGTGAAGCGCGGCGGCACGCTCGACGTGATCCGTGCCGATGCGCCCTTCCACACGCAGATCGTCCGCCGCCTCGAAGATCGGCACGCCGGCTTCGCGCAGCGTGCGGATCAGTTGCAAGCCTTTGGAGAGGAACGGCCACGCGCGCAGCGCCGCAAACACATGACGCTTGGCACGCCAGCGATCTTCATGACGCGTGGTGTCGACCAGCGCGCGAATCGGCACGCCGGCGCGCACGTATTGCCAGCCCAGCAGATAGAGCAGGGGGCCGCAGCCCGCCAGCACGGGCGGCGCGGCGGGCACTTCGCCCGCGCTTTTCAGGAGAATCTGCGCCGCCCCCGCGGTCAGCACGCCGGGCAGCGTCCAGCCGGGAATCGGAAAGGGCCGCTCCAACGCGCCGCTCGCGAGGATCACGCGCTGTGCGTCGAAGCTGCCAATCTTGCCGTCCTTCAGATAGTTGACGCCGCGCTCGCGCGTGACTTGCCACACGCTCGCGTTGGTCACGTGGCGCGCGCCGGAAGCGGCGAACGCGTCGGCAGCGGCGGCACCCGCTGCGTAGTCCGGACCGAGAATTTCCTTTCGACGCGCGTCGGCGCGGCCAATGCCGCGATAGATCTGGCCGCCCACGGCGTCCTGTTCGTCGATCAATACGGTTTTGAGGCCTGCGCGCGCGGTGCGCATCGCCGCGTTCATGCCTGCGGGACCGGCGCCAACCACAACGACGTCGACAGTTTCAGAACCGAAATCAGCGGCCATGTATGTTCTCCAGCGGTGCGTCAGTCACGGGCGGCAGGTCGCGCGCGCCTTCCTGCGAGCGAATCCGCATGCCGGCCTTCACTTCCACCATGCAGCTCTGGCGGCTCGGCACGCCGTCTATTTCGACGAGGCATTCGAAGCACGCGCCCATCATGCAGTAGGGCGCGCGCGGTGCGCCGGACACGGGCGTCGCACGAAAGCGCGAGACGCCCGACGCGAGCAGGGCGGCCGCGACGGACCGGCCGCCGGGCACGGTGAGCGGCTGATCGTTGAACCAGATGTCGACGTTCGTGGCGGCTGCGCCTTGCGCGCCCGCGAGCGGCTTGAACAGGGTGTGGGTCGATTGCGAAGTCATATCGATGGTCAGTGAACGGGAGTCAGTTCTCGGGCGTGCTCGAAGCGGCGCGCGGAAAAATTGGGCAGTTCCTCTGGCATCGGTGTGCCCATGATCCACGGCGCCACGCGCAAAGCGTGCGCCGCCGCGAGCGTCACGCCGCTATGACACGTCACGACGAACGCGCCGGGATGCTTTACGGACTGGTCGTAGATCGGGAAGCCGTCGGGGCTGTAGACGCGCAATGCGGCCCACATGCGCACGAGCCGCACGTGCTGCAACAGCGGGAATGCGCGCACGCCGCGTCGGGCGATGTCGGCCAGCACGTGCGTGGTGGTGAAGTCGTTGAAGCCGACTTCCTCCATCGAATCGCCGAACTGCACGGTGCCCTCGTCGGTCTGTCGCACGTTGAGCGTTGGATAGTCGAGAAACTGCGTCACGCGCTCGCTCACCAGCACCTGTCCCCGATTGGGCGCGACCGGCGCATTCAGTCCGACGAATGGCGCGAGCGCGCGATTGCCGAGGCCAGCGGCGAGAACCACTCGCGCCGCGCGATACGTGCCGCGTGTGCCATGCACGATGAAGCCATTGCCTTGCGGTTCGATGCGCTCCGCGCGTTCACCTGAGACGAGCCGCACGCCACGTGCCTGCATCGCGGTGTGCAGTCCGCGCAGGAGCTTGAGCGGATTCACGTGACCGTCCATCGGCGTATAACTCGCGCCAATCACATCGGGGCCGATCTGCGGAATGCGCGCGCGGACTTCGGCGGCATCGAGCATCTGATACGGGTAATCGCCGAGTTCGTCTTGCAGCGTGGAGAGGCGTTTCTCGCGTTCGGCGAGTTCGTCGTCGTTGAAGCAGAAGTGGAAGCCGCCTGGCTGACGCAACGCGACATCCACGCCGGTTTCCTTGAGCAGCGCTTCGGCGAGCAGGGACCAGCGCGTGGCCGAACTGCGCGACCAGCGCGCGTAGGGCGACAGGCCGTAGCCCTTGCCCTGAATCCAGACGAGGCCGAAGTTGCCGCGCGAGGCGCGCAAGCCGCCGTCGTCCTCGTCGAGCACGGTCACGCGCGCGCCTTCGCGGGCGAGTCCGTAGGCCACGGCGGAACCGACGAGTCCGCCGCCGAGCACGAGCACGTCGGGGCGGACGCTGCTTGTCGATGTCATCGGGCTTCTCCGATCAGAATGCGATCGAGTCCAACCATACGATCGAGCAGGATCATCAGGAGGACAGTGCCGACGATCAACACCGCCGACACCGAAGCGACCAGCGGATCGATCGTCTGCGCGATCTGGTTGTACATGGCGACGGGCAGCGTGGTGGTGCCGGGCGTCGCAACGAAGATGGTCATCGTGAGTTCGTCGAAACTCTGGATGAACGAGAGCACCCAGCCGCCCGCCACGCCGGTGCGGATCATCGGCAGCACCACGCGGCGAAACGCGGTGAACCGGCTGGCGCCACACGAGAGCGCGGCGCGCTCCGCATCGCGATCCAGTCCGACAGCGGACGACAACGCGAGCCGCAACGCGTACGGCAGCACGATGATCACGTGCGCGCAAACCAGCGACCAGAACGATCCCGACAGATGCAGCAGCGACAGAAAGCGCAGGAACGCGATGCCGAGCACGACGGCGGGAATCATCATCGGTGAGAGGAAGAAGCTCGTGAGCGCGGCGCGGCCGGGAAAGCGATACCGCGCAATGGCGAGCGCGGCGGGCACTGCGAGAACCACGCCGATGGTCGCCGAAGCGAACGCGAGCCGCACCGAGAGCCAGAATGCCGAGACGATGTCGTCGTTCTCCAGGATCGCGCGGAACCAGCGTAGCGACGCGCCATCGAAAGGCATCGAGATATAGCCTTTATCGGTGAAGGCCACGAGCATTACCGCCGCGAGCGGCGCGATGATGAAGGTGAGAAAGAACGCGTTGTACACGAGCCCGAGAATGCCGTTCTGTTTCATGTTCGCTCCCCCTCGCTCAGTCGAAGATATGCCGGAAACGGCGTTCTGCGAGACGGCTGCAGCCCATCACGATCGCCACGTTGGCGATCAGCAGCAGCACGGCGATGCTCGCGCCGAGCGGCCAGTTGAGCGTGCCGAGGAATTCGTCGTAAGCGGCGGTGGCGACCACTTTCAATCGACGTCCGCCGATCAGCGCTGGCGTCGCGAAAGCCGAAGCCGAGAGCGCAAACACGATGATCGAGCCCGACAGCACGCCCGGCATGATCTGCGGCAGCACCACGCGGCGGAACACCGCGAATGGCGAGCCGCCGAGCGAGCGGCCGGCCCATTCCACTTGGGGATCGAGCTTCTGCATGGTCGCCCACACCGACATCACCATGAACGGCACTAGCACGTGAGTGAGCGCGATGATCATGCCCGTCATCGTGAAGACGAGACGGATCGGTTCGCTCGTGATATGCAGCGACTGAAGCAGATTGTTCAGCACGCCGTTATTGCCGAGCAGGACTTGCCAGCCGAGCGTGCGCACCACCACGGAAATCAACAGCGGGCCAAGCACGATCAACAGACACAACGACTGCCATGGACGCTTCATGCGCGCGAGCACGATGGTCTCCGGCACGCCGAGCACGATCGAAAGCAGCGTGACGGCGAACGCGAGACCGGCAGTGCGCAGGAAGATCGTGCCGTAGTAGGGATCGCTGACCACTTCCCAGTAGTTCGTGAGCGTATAGGCGGAGGTGACGCCGGCCGTGTCGCTGAACACGCGGAACGACAGCATCAGCGTGAGCAGCAGCGGCACCAGCAGCAGGCCGACGAACAGCAGCAGGGCGGGCCCCGACAGCAGCCACGGCGCCGCGCCGGGGCGGCCGTCTTCAAGCGTGGCCATGAGCGCTCTCCCGATGGTCTTGCGTGAGTACGCGCAGGTCGTCGTCGGTCCATGCGAGACCCACTTCGTGACCTTCCTCGGGCGGCGGCGCGCCGAGGTTCGGCTGCGCCACGCGCAGCTTGCCGAGTTCAGTCTCCACTTCCAGCAGCCACTGATTGCCGACGAAGACCCGCGTCGCGATACGGCCGCGCACACGGGCGTCGCCATTCGCCAGATGAACCTTTTCCGGGCGGATATAGACGTTCACCGATCCATCCACCTGACGGCCCTCGTGCGGAACATGCAGCGTGGTGCCGGCCACCGCGACTTCCGCGCAACGCGGATTGCGGCGCAGCACTTCGCCGGGAAACGCGTTGGTGCGGCCGAGGAAGGTGGAGGCGAACGGCGTGGCGGGCCGTTCGTACGCGTCGTAGGGCGTGCTCAGTTGCGCAATCGCGCCGCGATGCATCACGGCAATGCGATCGCTCATGGTCATCGCCTCCACCTGATCGTGCGTGACGAGAATCGTCGTGATGCCGAGGCGCTTCTGGATGGCGCGCAGTTCGATGTGCATTTCCTCGCGCAGCTTCGCGTCGAGGTTCGACATCGGTTCGTCGAGCAACAGGAGTTCGGGCTGCATCGCGATGGCCCGCGCTATCGCGACGCGCTGCCGCTGACCGCCAGACAGTTCCTTCGGATAGCGGTGGCCAAGGCCATTGAGGCGCACGAGCGAGAGCGCTTCGGCCACGCGCTCGTCGCGCTCCTTGCGCTTCACCTTGCGCATCTCCAGCCCGAAGCCGACGTTGCCGGCGACTGTCATGTGAGGAAACAGCGCGTAGCTTTGAAACACCACGCCAACGCCACGCTTTTCCGGGCGTTCCTGGGTGATGTCGCGGCCATCGAGCAGAATCCGGCCCGTGGTCGGTGTGACGAAGCCCGCGACCATCTGCAGGGTGGTCGTCTTGCCGCATCCGGACGGGCCGAGCAGCGCGAGCAGTTCCCCACGTTCGACGGCCAGATCGAGCTGCTCGATGGCGGTGAAATCGCCGTAGCGCTTCGAAATGCCTTGCAGAGTCAAAAAGGCCATACGCCTCGCTCCTTCATCAGATCGCGCGCCGCGCGAAGAACTTGGCAGTCACAGACGGCTGTGACGTACATCAGCGTTCGACCGAACGGTTCCAGCGCTCCGTCCACTCGGTGCGATGCTGGTTGATCGTGGCCCAGTCCATTGCGGTCAGCTTCGAGACCTGCTCCGGGCCATAGGGCACGCGCGCGGCGATGTCAGGTGTGAGCTTCACCGTCTTGTTGACCGGACCGAGGCCGATGCCTTGCGCCTGCAACACCTGCACTTCCGGGCTCAACAGGTACTGCACGAACTGCTGCGACAACTGCGGCTGCGCGTTCTCCGCGACAACGCATGCCGCCACCTGCAACGCGACCGCGCCTTCCTTCGGGTAGATGAACTTGAGCGGAAAGCCGGTGTTCTGGAGCGCCACGGCGCGGCCGCTACCATAAGGCGCAAGGATCACGTCGCCGGCTTGCATCTGACCGTCCATCTCGCCGGGCGTCGGCGCCCAGGAGAGCACGTTCGGCGCGACTTCCTTCGTCATCGCGGCGAAGCCAGGATCGATATTCTTTTCGCCGCCGCCGGAGAGGCGCGCAAGCATCACGAGCGTATGCAGGCCGTAGGTGTTGGTGATCGGCGGCACGCCCAGCTTGCCCTTGAGGTGGCTGTCGGTGAGCGCCTTCCACGAGTCGGGCGGCGGCAGGCCGGCTTTCTTGAACGCCTCTTCGTTGTAGCCGATTCCGGTCGCCACCATGCCGACGCCGATCGAGGTCGGGCCGAGTTTGGCGAGCGGATAGACGTCTTTCATCACGGGCGCGTCGTCGAGCTTCGCGCACAGGTTGAGTTGCATCGCCTGATACATGGGGCCGTCGTCCATCACCGCCACGTTGATCTGCTGATGGCCTTTCTGCGCCTGGAGCTTGGCGAGCGTGTCGCTCGAATTCCCCGCCACGTAGACGATCTTGACGTTATGCGCCTTTTCAAACCGCGGAATGATCTTTTGCCGGTAGACCAGTTCGTTCGAGCCGCCGACGTTGGCCACGTAGAGCGTGGTCTCGGCCTGCGCGAAGAGCGGGGCGGCGAGGACGGAAGCGAAGCAAACGGCCGCGATGGCGGCGCGCGACGGGGCGGACAGACGGCGATGCAACGCTCTTCTCATGACGAGGATCTCCAGTTCCGGTGTGGGGAGGCGGGCTTGGTCGCCCGTCGTTAGAATGCAGTGTCGCGCTGCCTAATCATGTCGTCCAATACGAATAAAATACCTATCTATGCATGGGTGATATGGGTTAGGGGTGGTCGTCTAAGGGAGAATACGGATGAATCTCAAGCACATCGAGGCGTTTCGCGCGGTGATGGTGTCGGGGTCGATGACCGCCGCGGCCAAGGCGCTCTTCACGTCGCAGCCGAATGTGAGTCGGCTGATCGCCCAACTGGAGCGCGATACGGGCTTGCAGCTCTTTCAGCGCAGCGGCGTGCGGCTGATTCCGACCAGCGAGGGCGAGGCGTTCTTTCGCGAAGTCGAACGCGCATTCGTCGGCTTGCAGGGTTTGGCCAATGCCGCGGCGCAGATTCGCAATCTCGGCAGCGGCCGTTTGCGCATTGCCGCCATGCCATCGGCGGGCAACGCTGGTGCCGCACGCGATCAAGCGGTTTGTCGAGCTATTTCCGGAAGTCACCGTATCGCTGCATGTGAATACGTCTGGCACGGTCAATCATTGGACTGCTTCGCAGTTCTGCGATCTGGGTGTGGCGGTGTACGTCAGCGAGGCGTCGGATTGCGAGGTCGAGCAGTTGTCGAAGGTGGCTGCCGTTTGCGTGATGCCGGCGGAACATCGGCTGGCGGGAAAGCGCAGCATCAAGCCGGAGGATCTGGAGGGTGAGTCGTTCATCTCGCTGTGTCACGGCGATGGCACGCGCGCGCTGATGGACGAAGTGTTCCAGCGCGCCGGCGTGCAGCGCGTCCTGGCGATCGAGGCGCAATACACTGCGATGTGCTGCGAGATGGTTCGGCATGGGATGGGCGTGACGCTTGCGCATCCCATCGTCGCACGCGACTTCGCCGGACCTGATATCGCAATTCGCCCATTTCTACCGGCCACACTCTTTCCGACTTATCTGCTTTTTCCTCCGCACCGCCCACGAGAGCGGCTCGCGTCAGCTTTTGTCGAAGTGTTGCGGGGGCTGCACGAGGAATTGCTTGCAGAGGTCGTTGCGCCGGTTCGGAGTACGGCGGCCCGCGCACGAGCGCGCTCTCGGGCCGGGGCGTGACGGGAAACGTTTCGAATTGGCGGCGGCGTATTCTGGTCTTGTGGTGGGGGCCGTAGGGCAGGGATCGGCCAGTTGTGGACGTCGGCGAGCGCTATCGCATAGACATTCGAATGTCGCCTGCACAGACGTCGGTGTGGCGACCGGCCAGCGGCGGCTAAGTCGAATAGTCGCTTGATGAGGAACCGGAAGCCTGGTACCTCATCGATCGTGAACAGGAAAACGGTCGTAGTGCCCTCAGAAAGAATGCTCACGCTCACAACAACCCGTCGAGTTGAGGCGGAACGGTCGGTATCGGGGCAGCGCAGATAAAGTCACCGGAAGCGAATTCAAAGAGGCCCCTCGTTGGCGGGGCCTTGAGCTACGACATCACCGTGTTTCTGTTAGTACGTCACAGAAGCCCCACTGCCAGTAAAACTGTGCTGGGTAGGAGCGTCATTTGCATAGTCGGCAACGGCCTGGATGATGTTCACGATCTGTTGCGGCAACCTGCCGCCGCTGACGGCGGTCATTGCAGTACGATCCATCTCAACGGCTACGGGGAGGTCTTTGATTACCAGCGTGTTCATTTCGATTCTCCAAGAGTAAATTAGTCAGTCAGGAATGTCAGAGCCTGTTTTGAGGGTGTCGCCACTCCTCGATGAGGATCAAAGCAAAGTGCGCGCCAAACGGTGGCGCCGCGGTAAGCGATCACACAACTAGTTGAAAATATTGGATTTTTAATGGCGACCAGTGCGAATCGGTAGACAGACGTGCGCGCTGCGGCCGGTGGCTCGGATCCAACTCTCCGTCTGGCGGTGTGGGTTAGATCGCGACACATGCGGTCCGCCTACGTATCCCGTGTTTGTACGATGTCCTCGAGGCTTAGAATCCGATCGAAGCCTGACGACAATGAAGTCTGTCGCGGACAGTCTCGCTTTCCTGCTGGACTGCTATGGCCACCATGCTGCTGTGGCCTACGATGGCGAAACTGCGCTCAGGCTCCTTCGTACCGGCGCTTTTGAAATCACTTTCCTTGACGAGAACCTGCCCGACATAAAAGGCAGTGCTGTCGCATGGTCACTGAGGGAAACGCCGATTCGCTCCGCGGCTTTCCTCGTTTCAATGACGGGACACGCTGTCAGTCAGGGAGACACTGCCCGGCTCTTCGATGTCTATTTGCAGAAGCCGTTCTCCTGCGAGGCACTCATGCAGGTCACGGGTCGCTTGCACACGCGCCGGCAGCGAGGCTGAAGCCGGGTAACGGATCTCGGCCAAGCAAATGATCGGCAAGCCGAAGCTGGGCGATAGCTCGCATACAATGCGCGACCTGTCACGCGTCAAAAGCGATATGACACGCCGATTTGCACCACCGGATACCAGCGGTACGGCGAAACCTTGGACCTCAGTTCATTCAGCCCCTCGCTCGCGATTTGTTGACTCATCGCTGGACCGGTCCTCTGAATCAGAGTCGGCGAGAGTGTGTAGGAAACCTCGGGGATGCCATAGGCGACCCCCACGTCTGCGATAAACCCGAAGCCTTTCGCCTGCGGATGATGCCCGTAGCCAATGCCAAAGTAAGGCATCACGCGCGGGTAGCGGGCTTCGGCGACGGCGTATTCTCCGGGAAGTGCCGGATACTGCTTCCCGTAGAACACATAAGTGCCATTGGTCGGAACCGAAGTCCCCGTCAGATGATCGTCGTTGAAGTGCACGCCGGCCGTTATGCGAAAACCGGTGGCGTGAAGCGGAAACAGGTCGAGATACAAGCCGCCTTGACGAAGATCCAGATCATCCTTGTATCTGATTCCTGAGATGGTGAAATCGTGATGCAAGCTGATCGCATTGAAGTCCGCACGCAGACCCATCATCTGCGTGACAGCGATCGCTCCGCCTATGCCCGGCCCCTGTGTGCCAGCCTGGACGAATATCTCCTGGGCGTCAACGTTCGTCGTAAGCACCCAAAGGGTGGCCGACAGTCTGCACCAACGGTTACACACCTTCGGTTTATCCATGTCCTCGTCTCCGTGACGAAAGCGATAGCCGTAGGCACGCACGAGCGTCGCCGTGGCCGCGTCTGATTAGGAAGCAAACTTGGGCAATCGTGTAATGCATCTATTGGGGGCTGCGTTCGAGAAACGAAAGGCTCAAGCTTTACGTGATCGCCGCTGTGAAAGTGGCGTGTTCCGGTTTATCAGCGATGCTGCTTATCAGTTGAATCGGCCCAAGGTAAGACCTGTGTCCGGCACGTGACATGGCTCTGATAGAACCCGGTGCTAAAGGCCTGACGCCGGCAGCGTTCGCGGGCAACCGGCCGCCGTATATTCGATCGATCTGGACTGAGCGGTCTTCACCAAACGTTTGCGTCAGCGTTCGAGCAGCTAACGCGAATTCATGAAACGCATCGTGAGCGTGAGCGTGAGTGTGGTCATCGCACGTGTCCCGTGACTGCGGCGCACGCGCTCGTATGAGCGATCGCCGACCCGCAGCCAATCGACGCGTCTGCCACGACGGTTATCTGCCAGACGAAAGCCATACCCGCCTGTCAGGATGCGACTTCGAGGCTTCTATTGTGTTTGTCATCAATGCCCTGGCGAGGCGCTCCGCAGAATCGTTCCCTGGCAGATCAAGGAGCACTCCCAGTCGTTGCAGGCCCGACGCCGGTATTTCCGGACGCTCCGGCTGGCTTTCTATCGGTGCGATCCAGGATTCCCGACGCGTGAGTCGGGGGCGAACGCCCAAAGCGTTCAGGATGTTTTCCCGCTGTGCGGCCCCGGTCTTTGTAGTGTCCACATTCGTCTCCCTCTAAGTTCTGAAGCACTGAATGTCTGTCGTCTACCCCGCGTGGAGCGGTCGCCCCGTTTTTGGGAAAACGTTTGCCTTCTCAGGTTCGACAGGGCTTTATGTTCGCGTCTAACCTGAAGCTAATTACGGCAGGGTCCTGTTATTGTTTCATAGGGAGAATTACTTAGTCCCACAACGCTTCGGTTCTGTTGACGTGATCCGGTCCGCTATGATGAGCGGAACGATATAAACGGCGGAGGGTATTGTCAACTTCCTAATCGGCGGACGATCGAGCTCGCAGTACATCAGGATTGCTAAGGTCTTAATAACCCGCTTTTCTAGCGGTAGCCTTCGACCTCTATCACAATGTCAGCGGCGAGAACGTGTGACGCGCCTGCTTTTTTTCGCCGAACAATTCTACGACCTCGCAATATAAGCAGTACTTTGCATATTGATCCCGCTCGCCGCTCTATCCTTGCCGTGACAAAACCAAAGCGATTGCTGCCTCTCCAGAAGCCCAGTCGTTAATTTTCGGGTTAAGGGTGAAGTTAAGCGACGTTAACCCGAGTGGCATTTTGAATGGCAATACTCTGTCCTGTCGTATGCGACGGCGTGCGCGTCGTCGCAGCAAGCCGGCGAGGTGGAACTGCCGTTTGGCGGTTTCAATCGCTCCGGGTACGCGAGAAAGGTGCGCAGGGACTTCGCGGCTTTGCGCAGATCAAGACTAGTGTCGTCGCTCTGTAAGCGCGTTCAACTCATTCCAAAGTCGGATTTATGTCAAGCATAGAAACAGAATTGTCGAATCCGGGTGAGCCGGGCGACACCAGCAGGCAGCGCACTGAAACCGGGCCGGGTGGCTCAATCGAGTATCTGTCTACGCCCGCGTTGCTACTCGACGAGAGCCGCATGATGCGCAACATCGCGCGGCTACGAGGGCGCCTTGCCGGACTTGGCGTCACGCTGCGTCCACACCTGAAGACGCCCAAGTCGATCGAAGTCGCGCGCCGCGTAATGGACTGTCCAGCGGGTCCGGCGACCGTATCGACGCTGCGAGAAGCGGAACAATTCGCCGCCGGCGGCGTGCGCGACATCCTGTACGGCGTCGGCGTCGTGCCCAGCAAGCTTGAACGCGTGACTGCGCTGCGCCGGCAGGGCGTCGAATTGTCGCTCGTGGTGGACAACCTCGACGCCGCACGTGCGGTGGCCGCGCATGCGCGCCGTACGAACGATACGATTCCAACGTTGATCGAGATCGACTCGGACGGTCATCGCGCCGGCGTGCGACTCGACGATACCGCCAATCTTCTTGCGATCGGCCGGGCGTTGCATGCAGGCGGCGCGGAGTTGCGAGGCGTCATGACGCATGCGGGTGAATCGTACGCCTGCAGGAGCGTCGACGAGATCGAAGTGGTTGCCGAACGCGAACGCGCGGCCGCGGTCGGTTGCGCGGCGGTACTCCGCGATGCGGGGCTGCCCGTCCCCGTGGTCAGTGTGGGCTCGACACCGACCGCGCATTTTGCGCGTGACCTGACGGGTGTCACGGAGGTACGCGCAGGTGTGTTTGTGTTCTTCGATCTCGTGATGGCGGGTCTTGACGTGTGCACCGTCGACGACATTGCGCTTAGCGTGCTTGCGACCGTCATCGGTCACCAGCCCGACAAGGGATGGATTCTCGTCGACGCGGGCTGGATGGCGATGTCGCGGGATCGCGGTACGGCATCGCAGCGAATCGATCAGGGCTACGGGGTCGTGTGCAGCGTCGACGGCGTGCCCTACCCGGACCTGCTGATGGTTCAGGCCAATCAGGAGCAAGGGATTATCGCGGTGCGACCCGGCGGTACGGCCTCGCTGCCTCAACTGCCAATTGGTTCGCTGGTGCGCATCCTGCCCAATCACGCGTGTCCGACCGCCGCCCAGCACGACCACTACGAGTTGATCCGCACAGGCTCAAGGGAGATCACGGCGCAATGGCCGCGATTTCGAGGGTGGTGAATTCGAGCGACGAATCAGTACGGCTGCCTTCTTTTGCGTTGCAACGAACGCGTCCGGAAAGCACGGCAGCCACTCGCATTCCGGCGAACGGCCGGCCGCGAGGGGGGAGCGGCCATGGTGAGCTTCCTCATGAATTGCGGCAATACTGTTTTGCGGAAATCTTCTTGCTGCCGGTAGTGTCGGGCACTTGGCCCGCGATGACGACGACGGCTGGGCAGGAATCGCTCAATTGAGACGTGAGAAAGAAATGGCGATCAAAAAAACCACGGACTAAGATCGTCTGATCGCTGCGCCAACGCTTAAGGCAATGATCTCAACCGAGGACCTGCACTTTTTCATCGCACTCACGAGCGCTGTCTCGCTGGCGGATGCCGCACGCAAGCTCGACGTCACACCGCCCGCGGTTACGCAGCGACTTCGTCTTCTGGAAAACCGGCTGGGCATGCGGTTAATCGACCGGTCGGGCCGGCGCATGGTGCTCACCGACGAGGGCGAGCTGCTTGCGGTACACGCGCGCCGGATCTGCGATGACATCGGTAACCTGTCCGATACACTCGCGTCGCGACGCGGCACAGTGGCGGGGCATCTGCGTGTGATCGCTCCGCTCGGTTTCGGGCAGCGGTACGTCGCTCCGGCCATTGCTCAGTTTCGCAGCCTGTATCCTGAAGTGAGCGCAAGCCTTATGTTGTCCGATCGCCCCGCGCGCTTTTCGGACGACATGTGGGACCTGATGGTGCATATCGGCGAATTGCGCGATTCGTCGCTCGTCAGTCGGCGCCTTGCACCTAATCGCCGTATCCTGTGCGCCGCGCC
>NZ_JARESU010000155.1:0-17447 GCF_046027075.1 Paraburkholderia sp. RL18-085-BIA-A
GGTGCGGATGTGTGGGAAACGGCGACGGGGTCCGGCTCTGCACAAAAGCACAGGAAGCAGAAGTGATGCTGCAAACCTACCGAAGCTCGCGGGCTACGGCTCCGTCGCCAGAACTGCCGGGAGCAACGTTTCTTGTTGGATGGGGCGAATTGAGTGTGCGCGACGTTCTTGGCGGCAAACACGGGCATGTGGTTTGCGGTCCTGACCGTCACACCGTACTCGCCGGTAGGTGAGTTTCCGAACCCCACTCAAAGGAGTAACCATGACTACGAAGACGCTGAAGGATTTGTATATTCATTCGCTGTCCGACATTTACAGCGCCGAAAAGCAGATGACGAAGTCCCTGCCGAAGATGGCACGGGCGTCGACGAATCCGAGCCTGAGGTCGGCATTTGAGACGCACCTGGAGGAAACGCAAGGTCAGATTGATAGAATTGACCGGGTCGTCGAAGCCAGCGGGATAAAGCTCAAGCGCATCAAGTGTGTTGCCATGGAAGGCCTAATCGAGGAAGGCCAGGAGCAGATTGACGAGATTGAAAAGGGCCCCGTCCTCGACACCGCACTTATCGCCGCGGCCCAAAAGGTTGAGCACTACGAAATCGCTGCATATGGCTCGTTGATAGCATTGACGAAACAGCTGGGTGAAACGACCGCTGCCAAACTCCTGGCCGAGACATTGAATGAAGAGAAGGCTACCGATGAAAAGCTTTCGCTCCTGGCTGAAGAGAAACAGGCGGCGGAGGCTCTGGGCAAATAGTATCGAGCGGTTTTCGCCAGCGGCGCGCCGGCGCGGCTGGCGCCGTTGATGTATCCCGCTGTCCAGCCGAACGCCACGAAGCATTTGTAACGAGTGCGCGACACTAGCGGTATCGCAGCGGGACATCCGCCAGCAACGCGCGCCGTTTAACGCCCCCCCGAGGTCCAGCTACTGACGCCGCCTTGCGCGAAGCGGCATTGGCGCCGCAAAGAAGGCGTTGTACGACCTTTTCCGGACCGCTTCCGAATTCCGCCGGGACGAACGGTAGCTCAGCCTATGAATCTGACGGAGCAAGGTCGTTGCGGGAGAGGGTTTCTTGAGAAACCCGGACAGCTTGACGTGGGGGCGCCTGCTCGCATCAGACGTGAGAATGACTGGAACCGAGGCGAGGTCCACATGCCGCTGCATTTCGCGGACAACCGCGATGCCGTCCATCGCCGGCATTGCGCAGTCGGTCACGAGTATGTCCGGGCGGATTTCCAGCGCGAGCCGAAGTGCGTCGCTACCATTGGTCGCCGTTCGAACGAGATGGCCTTCCGCTGCGATAAATAATCCGAGCGTACCCAGCAGTGCTGTGTCGTCATCGACCAGTAGAACTGGTGACCACTCCTCCACTCCTTCGTGTTTCCAACCGGCTGAGGGGCGTCCGGACAGAGCCCTTGCGTTATCCATCACTTGCGCGCTGCCGAATGCGTCGACGCTATCAACGCGCAACGCCTATTCCCGAAAGCCGCACAGATTCAAAAAAACATTTCGAGACCGAAGTTTTCGTCCGGGAACGTGCCATGCGTGTGAAGGAACGCAGTGTCCTGCCCATGTGCGGTGCCTTTGCCGCTCCTCGCCAGAACTCATCATTCTGAGACCTCAGTTATGAAAGCGGTGCGCGACAGCGTCGCCGCTCTCAGGACTTCCGAATCCCCATGCCTGGCGCCATCGACGGTGCTCCGTCCTTGCCTGGCTCTGAAAGGAGAACGCCATGTTTGTCCATAACAAACGCCTCCAATACACGGTGCGTGTTGCCGCGCCTAATCCCGGCCTCGCAAATCTGCTGCTCGAGCAATTTGGAGGACCACAAGGTGAGCTCGGTGCGGCATGCCGATATTTCACTCAGGCTGTGGGGGAAGACGACCCCGGTCGGAAGGACCTCCTGTTCGACATTGCAACGGAAGAACTCAGCCATCTGGAAATCGTGGGCTCTATCGTTGCGATGCTGAACAAAGGGGCAAAGGGACAGCTAGCTGAAGCCGTTGAAAGTGAAGCTGAGCTTTATCGCAGGATGACCGGTGGCGGCAATGACTCTCATATCACAGCGCTGCTGTACGGGGGCGGCCCGGCGCTCACCAATTCAGCCGGTGTTCCATGGTCGGCGGCCTATGTCGATACTATCGGTGAGCCTACCGCAGACCTTCGTTCCAACATCGCGGCGGAAGCGCGGGCCAAGATTGTGTACGAAAGGCTGATTAACCTCACGGATGACCCGGGCATCAGGGAAACATTGGGCTTTCTGATGACGCGTGAAATTGCACACCAGAAGTCGTTCGAAAAAGCGCTTCACTCTATCCAGCCGAATTTCCCTCAAGGAAAGCTGCCCGGCGTTCCTGAATTTACAAGCGTCTATTACAAAATGTCCGCGAGTGACGGCTCTCCGCGAGGCCCGTGGAACGAGGGGCCTGAGTGGGAATTTGTTGATGCACCGAAACCGGCAGTTGATGGTGGCGATGGCACGGCAACCGTCAACGTGGCCGCCGACGACGCCGATGTTCTTCGTGCCATGGCATCGCGTACGGCGTCTGACACCTCCTCCGACCCGACGACCGGCGCCGACCTTGGAGTGGGAAAGGCCGTGAAGTGACATGTTTGCGACGCCGGAGGGGCTCCGCGTAGGAGCCCCAGTCTCCGGAT
This sequence comes from Paraburkholderia sp. RL18-085-BIA-A, assembly GCF_046027075.1. NCBI lineage: Bacteria > Pseudomonadati > Pseudomonadota > Betaproteobacteria > Burkholderiales > Burkholderiaceae > Paraburkholderia > Paraburkholderia sp. RL18-085-BIA-A. The sequence continues at coordinate 2,660 of NZ_JARESU010000155.1, forward strand.
TTACCCCTGATTCGTTGTACTGATAATACCTTGACCGATGAGTTCGAGATTATTCGCCATGGCACGATTGACTTCAATAATATTGCGCCTACAATGAGTTTTGCTGCATCGCAGCAATCGGCCTTTGGCCAGCGGCGCGTGTCCCTGCATTCATTCAGATTTCGCGTACCCGTCGTCTTTCCTATATGGAGCATTCATGAGCACGCTTATCCCACAATGTTTGGTTGATGCACAAAGCGCCAGTATCAAGCAGCTATTTGCTTTCTCGAGCAACGCATTCGATGGCATCGAAAAACTGACCGCGCTGAATCTTCAGGCGGTCAAAGCGACGCTCGCTGAAAACCAGGCGCTTATGGGCAAGGCGCTGTCCGCCGGACCTGAGGAACTGGTTGCGCTGTCGACAAGCCTCGCGAAGCCCACAGCGGAAAAAATCGCGGCATACAGCCGCCATGTCTACGAAATTATGTCAGGTGTTCAGATTGCGCTATCTGTAACCGCGCCGTCTCAATACCAGCAGCATGAGCGGGACGCGCAGGGATTCGTCGAGAGCCTCACGAAGAGCGCTTCACTCGGTACGAACATTGTCGACGCCGAATAGATGTAGATGTGGGGACCGGTTTTGGCCTGTTGCACATGGGGTGCAAGCCCGCATGGGACGTTGCATGATTTACGCAATGGCACGGAGTGATGCTAATCAGCGCCCCGGTTCTATCCCGTACTTTTTTCGGTACTCTTGCCGACTCTGCTCACCCCTGAACCTGGACGGGGCCTCGTTGGCCACGTCCCTCGGGTGATTTTTTTAGTCCGCAGCGCTTACGCACAAGTGTGCGTTGTGGCAATTTTTGACGGTGCGCGGTGAACCATATATCGGTGCCTTGGGAGATTCGATGGAAAGCCTTGCGTTAAAGCCGCCCCCAGCAATACTTCTCGCGCTGGAACCCCTTCGTGCCATCTCGGATTATTTTGCAGGTCTCGCGCCCTTATCGGAGCCGTTGCCGCGAGGTGACGGTCATCCTGTTCTCATTTTTCCAGGTCTGGGTGTCAGCGGATACGCGACCGAAGGCTTGCGTGAGAGGTTGCGAGAGCTGAACTACGAAGTCCACGACTGGGAACAGGGCGTCAACCAATGGCCCGATGCTGATTTCGACAGGTTTCTCGACTTACTAAGCGAGCAGCTGAAGCAGATATATGACCGAAATAGTCGCACCGTTTCGCTAATCGGCTGGAGCCTTGGCGGAGTGTACGCCCGCGAACTCGCGAAAAAGCATCCGGAGCTGGTACGGCAGGCCATCACCCTCGCGACTCCATTCGCAGACCAGCCAAACTCGACCCATGCTGGTTGGCTTTTCACGCTCCTGAACGGTGGAGTGTCACCGATGGATGAGGCGCTGCTTCGGCGGCTGAGTATAGGCCCTCTGGTCCCTTGCACATCGGTATATTCGCCATCCGATGGTATCGTGGGGTGGGCAGGATGCGTCGGGACCGAGTCCGAGTATCATCGGAACATCGAAGTGGACAACGTGAGTCACTGGGGCATGATTCACAATCCGGAAGTGCTACGTGTCGTGGCTCGCCTTCTTGCCGAGCATCGGCACGGCACATTTCGCACGTTGTTCGATACCTGCGTCACCAAATTCCTCTAGATGAAGAGGCAAAGCACTCTGAAGCACGTTCAGCAGGTCGCGCAATATATCGACGGGGAAAGAGAGCATGAGCAACAAGGTGAAGAAGGAAAACGCAACATCGGCCCACATTGAAACTGCGTATGTGTTGGAGCTATCCGTCGGAGCATCGCATGTGGCCAGCATGCTGTACCCGACGTCGCGGCAAGCATGTATCGAGGAGCTGACGGGGAATTTTCTGGCAAGACATGGAAGTACCGACCTAAAAAGCTTTCTGCTGGCATTGGCGGAAAAACTAGATGCACGCGCAAACAGTGAGGGCGCCGCTGCGGTACGACAATACGCAATGTACGGTGCAACGCCTGAGGCCCTCGTCATCCCCGCAACTGCGGTTGCGACTAAAAAAAGGACACTGCGTACGGCATCACGCTAACCGCGGCCGCCATAAATTCATCTACTTGGACTCTGCTTTTGCGGGGAAAAGTCAGAAGGCTTTTCTCCCGTTGCCTGTGACGCATCCCTGATGGATGCGGCAATTTCCGAACCGAATAAGAAAACGGCGGCTGAGAAATATAGCCACATCATCAGTACGGCAAGAGAACCTGCGGCACCGAATGCGTTTGCGGTGCCGGCATGGGCGAGATAAAACCCGAAGAGATGCCTCCCAGCCGTAAAGAGCACCGATGCAGTGACACCGCCGATAAGCGCATGACGAAAATGCACATTTGCATCCGGCAGCCACTTGATGAGGGCAGCAAACCCCATCGCGAATATCAACAGTCCGAAGACTGATTCACCCACCGCCGCGAGCACAACCAAACTGGAGTCACCAAAAATCGCATGGCCGGCAAACTGTAGGGCTGCGTCCAGTACAAGGAAAACCACCAGCAGGAAGCCCAATCCCATGACCATTCCGAAGGAAACCAGACGCGCGCGCAGCAGGAGCGCTAGTCCGGCGATACCTTTGGGCGACTCTGCGCCAAACACGACATCCAGAGCGGCATTGAGCGACGAAAACGTGGCCGAAGCACCGACAGCCACAAGGGCAATGGATAGTGCTGCGGCGACGCCACTTCCGCTTGACCTGTGTGCGTGTTCGGCAAGAGATTGCATTGCGCTCGCAGCGTCGTTGCCAAGAACGCCCTTGACGTGTTCAAAGAGCCGCCCTTTCGCCGCGTCCGGGCCAAAGAACCACCCGGCGACAGCAAGCATGATGAGGAGGGTTGGGGCAAGCGAAAAGGCGGAAAAGAAGCCGATGCTCGCGGCCATCATTGAGCAACGGTCATCCGAGAATTTGCTGATGGCCGTCCGCGCGATTGCCATCAAGGATAGCTTGCGCGGGAGGGTTTGATTTTTTACTTGACGCAACATACGGTACCTCACGCGCTTAGCCTGCGGGGAAGCCTGAAAGAGAGAGCCTGGCTAACTCGCTGCTCCTGCTCGAGCAACCAGTCAGCGATTTGTGCAATCGCTCTCTCTATCGCGCTATCAGCATCCCGATGATGGTGCCGCCGAGCGCTGCAACTGGAACACGCGGCGCACCGGCCCCACGGGCTTTGGTTACACACGTGAGAAGTGAACATGCAGGCCTTCCACTAGCTCGATTTTTTTGGCTTGGCGTGCTTCACGCAATGCTTGGTGTTCCCGTCGGCGGACGCAGCGGTCACCCTGCCAAGGAGCAAAGCGCATACCGCAGCTAAGGCGCGAGAGCACTCCGTACTGCGACATTCAACTGTCGCGGCATTCGAACTAGCCGCCGTAACGGCATGCGGTGCGACCCCTTTTTTTTGCCTTGCGCCGCCTCCGCGTGTTTCCTATCCTCCGAACAATCGAATTAAGGAGCTGCTTATGTCCCAGATAACAAAAAAGATTTCCGTGATATTCACTGCTGCTCGCCTGAGTGCACTCGATGACCGCTCGGCAAGCCGGTTTCGAGGTCGGGTCGGGCACGTCTAGCGCATGAGCCCACGGGAAAGCACGTAAGCGTCGAATTCCCGCTGGATGGGGAGCGGCGGCCAGAACGGCTTGAGCGGGTTCCGCTGGAATACCTTGAGGTCGTTCACGCGCGCTCCAGCCCCGTCTCCTGCACACTCACCGCGCGCGAATACAGGTCGAATGCAGCACGCTGCAAGGTTTAAGCGAAGTTAGGTTGCCCGCGCATGCCTGACCACGACAGGAGAAGAGTGTGACCCGAAAAGGGAAAGACAGACAACTATTAGTGCGCTACGGGGGTGCGTTCGGCGCATCCGCAACTGAGGAATGTGCCGAGACGGCAAACGACGTATCTGGCACGTCCAGGCCGAAACGACAGACGACGACCGGAATAATACGCTCTGGCGCATGCCAACTGGCAGGCGCGATTGGTACGCGCGCGGATATCACGACTATCGCCACGGCTAACTCTGAACTGGCACAACTGCTTCGTCTCCGGGCGCAATGCTCGCTGACGAAGCTGGTGGCCCTGACGGGCTCCACCGATGTTGCCAGCAGACCCGAGACTGACGAACGGATATTTGATGCCCATCTCATCAAGCCGCTGTCGCTTGATGACCTCGAGAACGTTCTACGACCGTCGTAGGGTTCGCTCAACCGCCTGACTGGCAATTCGACTGAAATGCTTGCCGGAGGACGTGCGCAAGTAGTCGATTGCGTCCGAACCGCTTCATTGAAACGCCCTCTTAGGTGCATCAACCTGCAACCGGAGTACGCCCATGGAATCTCACGAGAACGAGTGGTCGCTTGAGACCCGACTGGTCCAGGTGCGTGGTCAGGTACAGGGGATGGGCTATCGGGAGGCCTGTGTACGTCGCGCGAGAGAACTGAGCGTCACCGGTTGGGTCCGCAACCGCATGGATGGTTCGGTAGAGGCGATGCTGCAGGGCTCGCCGGAGCAACTGGCAGAAATGTACGACTGGCTCAGCGAGGGCATGTCCGCAGCGCTTGTCGACGAGCTTGAGGTCACCGAGGTGCAGCCACCGTTTGCCCGCTTTGACAACTTCGAGCGCTTGCCCACGTTGTAGGTGTAAGGTCGTCAGGGCCGCATCCGCCGCGAGGGCTTTCTAATGCCTCGGCTGTAAGATGCGCAGCATCGTCTGCCCGCCAAAGTTTTTGAGTGGAAAGTAGGAGCGGTGTGTCTCGACCTCTACCGCCACGACGTGCGCGTTCGGGCCGACATGACCGTCACCCAGTCTCGAGACCGCGCCTTCTCCCACTCGAAACAGCGAGACGACACCTGCCTCGCCGGCGACGTACAACAAATGCAGTGAAGGGTCGTACGCGAAGACATCCGGGTCCTTTCCGACTTCAAACGAGGATGCCACGCGCATCGTGCGCATGTCGAAAACGCGCGATTGAAGCGAAGCCCCGGAGCCCTTGGGGCTGCGCTGCTGCCATTGTGTCCTTGGTTGGATTGTCGACCTAGTCCTTCGCGTCGTACGGGGCGCATTTAAATGCCTGCTGAACGGGTCCGTGGTTATACTTAGGTATTAATCTGTAAAACTAACGTACAGGCAACGCCATTTAATAATATTTTATTACATAAGAAGCATTCTTGGCAGCGCCGCGAACTTCGCGTAATAAGGATATTGAATGAATGTGCTCGTCGCAGACGATAATGAGTTCGTCGCGGACAGTCTGGTTTTCCTGCTCGACTGCATTGGTCACCACGCCGTTATGGCGCACGACGGGGAGACTGCGCTGGAGTTGCTCCATGCCGGCGCTTTCGAACTCGTTCTCCTGGACGAAAACCTCCCCGGCATCAACGGCAGTGCCGTCGCGCTGTCGCTACTGGACAGGCCGGACTTCCCCCGGCCCTTTGTTGCCTCCATGACGGGTGACGGCGATAGCAATGAAGAGTTGGCCCGACTCTTCGATGTGTGTCTGCAAAAGCCATTCTCTTTGGAAACGCTCATGCGGGTCATCGAAGACGCGCGGAGCAACAGCAATGCGAGCTGTCTTCTGGCAGCCTAGCCCGCCGTCATATCCGCAGTCCACCAACAGGACGACGAATTCCTCGCTGCCGTATGGTAGCGAGCTACTTTTCGAAATATCTAGATGGTTAGGATTCCATACAATGTATTTTTGTATTTTGAGGCAGTGCTGTCCGGAGAATCGCAGTGGATGGCTGACCGGGTACGGCCCGAACTGTCGAAAAACCCTGGGGCTCCCGGTGATACCCCCCGTTATAAATGTTGAACGCGCAACGGACAATCGTCGCGTTTTTCGAACAATCAGTTTGAGAGGAGAGCAGTCACATGCCAACCGGTACCGTGAAGTGGTTTAGCGATGTGAAAGGCTTTGGATTTATCGCGCCGGACGACCGTGGCGAGGACCTGTTTGCGCACTTCTCCGAGATTCAGGCAAACGGGTTCAAATCGCTGCAGGAAAACCAGAAGGTCAGCTTTGACGTGAAGCAAGGCCCGAAGGGTAAGCAGGCGGCCAATATACAGCCGCAATAAGCCATCCAAAAAGATGGACATAAAGATTCAATATTGCGTAGTCCAGATTTTCTGAAGGGAAGAAGGCTCGACGTGGCGGCGACCAGCCCGTCCCTTAACGATGAGCCCCTCCCCCGTGTCCCTCATCAGGAACACTTAACCTCTCGTCGCATTGGTCACGAACTTGACGGGCTGTCGCGATGCAAAGTCGCAAGACCGTCATGAGCAAGAGTAGCCTGACTTCAGGCTACGAGTCGTCGGGCGGCGATTAAGAAATATACTGAGAGATATCAAAAATGATGAACCAGGATACCGCGAGCGTTTACCTCGAACGTAGCATGGAGAACGACCGTCTCAGACGGGCATTGGCGGCCCGCCTTGACAAAGCGTTCAAGCGGGCCGGCCTGAGTTCGGCGCGCGCAGCAACGGCGCTGGGTGTCAGCAAATACCACGTGGACTACTGGCGACATGGAATCACCGTGCCGCCCCTGGATGCCTGCAGGCGTCTTGCCGCCGACCTCAATGTCGACGTTCACTGGCTTTGCACCGGGCAGACTCAGCACGCCTAGTCCGCATTTCAACGGCGGCGCATCGGGTCGGCGCCCCGTGCATCCGTACGCGATACCCCAGGTGCGCCCGACGCGCCAGCGCGGCGGACCATCGATTCAATCCGGCGCGACTGTGCCCGTGCTGTTCTGTCCGCCCGGTCGTCGGCCGGTCAGGCAGGTTGGTGGGGCGATGAAGCTGGAAGCGAAGTGGCGTCGTAGAGCCGGCGCACCTCGCGCCGGCTTTCCACACCCAAAACGGTACTGCCCGAAAGCGGGCATCCTCCAGGGGGCGGCCTGGTGTTTTACGCCCTGGCCGTGACGACCTTGCCGGCCTTGTCGACGACTTCCACGGCTTCCTGGGCTGCCCCCATGGCCTGCTGCTGGAACGCGGCTCCCGCATCTCGCATCGCCTCGAAGCTCTTTGACCAGAATGCAGCAAACGTGCCGCTTTGCATTGGCGTGTTTTTGCCGAGATTGTCTGCGAGCGCTTGACTTTCACGCACGTACGCGCTCACCTGCTTCTGGCTCTGCGCGAGCAGCTCGCTTCTGGTCTCGGTGACAATTTCATTGACGTGCCGCCAGTAGGCCTGCGCCTTCTCGTTCACCAACGCGGTCTGTCGCCTCTGCAACTCGAGCAACGCCTGAGGGTCGTTGGTCGATACCGCCTCGGAGAGGACCACATGGTTTTCGGCCAGCGAGGCTTTCGCCGCCTGTACATTTAAATCAACGAGCTTTTCAACGCCCGGATAGGCAGCGTTCAGGAAGCCAAAGAGCGCATCCACACCTGCTTTCTGGGCCGCAACGAACTGTTCAGGGACCTGTGCAATCATCTGTGTACCTCCATGTCAGAACTTTGGGTTGGCGACTCTGGCCCTTGCAATGCAGCGATGCGTGGCAACTCATGCCACCAAGCATCCGCGTTCTTTTTGTGTTGTAGCTTTTTGCACTGCACCAACCCTAGCCTTTCGGGCGCACACCGTCAACCAGGGGAATTCTGCTGTCGTCGACGGCCAGGTTACTTCGCGCGACTTCGACGGTCTGCTTCGTTGCCGTTTGCATGTTCGGCAACAGTGACGAACTGATGACGCGCCTCGTAGCGAAGCTCCCGTGTCGGCTTAATTTCCGATACTGGGTCCGCTGGCGTACGGGTCTCAACTGCGATTGCCGGTACAACTTCCTCCGCGGTGGGCTGCATAAGGGACCTGATGCGTGCGTCGATAGGTGCAGGAGCTTACCCTCGAATCGGAAGGCCATCATACGATGACAGCCCTTGACGGTTGGGACGCGTTTGAACTCGTGTCGGGCAAGTTGCCGGACGTCACCATCACTGACTGGAAAAGGCCGCGTGTTGACGGTATGGGGCTATGCCGCCTGTTGCGCCACAGCCAGCCTTCGTCTGGGTTGCCGGTCATCCTGATTTCGGCCGACGAGCCACCCAACGACAGCCGCTTGCGGTTACATGATGCGTACCTGCATGTTGGCTCAATTTGTATGAGATTCAACCAGCGCAGGTGTCGCGGAAGCCGTCTTCGACCCGTATGGCCAGGGTGCCAGAGCAACGCGCTGCCAGCCGGGACGGTTTCGCGCTCAGCCTCAGCGTGTATCATGGTCCGCATAGCCTCTGGCCCGACGGAGAGACGCGTGTGGATGTATCGTTCCTCATCGACCCGATTCACAAAACCGTCACCAGCGTGCATGACGGCTATTCCCGTGCTGGCGAACTTATCGGCACGGATTTGACCGATACGGCGACCCTGTGGGGTGATGCTGCCGACTCGGACACCTCGGTACAAGTCATCGTCGCGGACGACAGCCTTACAAACAACACTATCCCGCGCGGCTTTTTCAAGGTTACGCTCGCGCTGGAGAACGTAAGAGTGGAACGGGTACTTGCGGGAAAAGCAGTACTCAATGCGTGTGGCAGCCCACCTCCCGACATCAAGGAGCAAGTCAGAACGCTCAAGGCCGTGCGCGAGCGGGTCAGCTTTATGAGCGTTGAAGACGCGTTTCACTGGTTCGAGGAAAACACTGGCGGCTCACCGTTTTCACTAGAGGGCTAAAGCGGGCTTGCGCTCAGGAACGTCTCACGTTTCTCCATAAAGGGCTTGCGTACGCGAGATACAGTGAGGCCTATGTCGATTTTCCGCGAACGGATGCCCTGTAGCCAATGTTCTGTTGGTCCTTTAGCCGCGCGTCGCGGTTGCAGAGCGTCTGCAGTTGCCGTTCTCCACTGGCCTTTCGGGCTGAAAACCGTGGCGTGCCACGATACAGCTGAAGCTCACCCTCGGCCTGTCGGCAGCAGGCGGAAACACGTACCAGCTGCCGTCATCGTGCATGAAGAAGAACAACGCGCGCACTCCGCGTGATGACGACGTCTCAACGTACACACATCGTCGCCCGCCCAACCGGGTGCGATTGAATCTGGTCACATGAACCGATATCGCCGGAGCCGGTGCGAGCCATTTCTCGACCTGGCAACGAGGGACTGCAGTTCACGCTTTTCATGTTCCGCTCCAGCAGGTACAAAGCCGACCAGCGTTGAAATGAGCGCGGGTCGCGACGAGAGGCGGACGGTTCTCGCCTCTTGCATCCTTAACGTCGCCGATGGCCGAGATGTTGACCACGGGTTTGTGAGTTCTGAAACCGAAAATTTCGCGTTGAGCTGGCGGCAGACGGCCGCCGCGGAGGAAGGCGGCCGACGAAGCCACGTGCGCCTTACCTCGGGCCAGGACAGAAATAGTCCCGGCGAAGCGGACACACACTCTGCGACCCGGTTCGCCGTGCTGGCGCGTTGCCCTCGCTTTACGTCACCGTGCCTTGACGCCCGGGCCGGCGGGCGGGACACTCAACGGGAGTCGTTGTGCGGCCGACGTCTCGCGCGGCGCTGGGTAACACGGACCTCTGAGACACTCTGACGGGGCACGTCGCACGCCGACTGGAACAGAGGCCGCGGAAGGAGAACCCCGTGGCGTTTGCACTGTCGTTTTCACAACTGTTTTCAGACTCGGTTGGCGAAAGTCATTTTGCGTCGGTAAACATCGAACTGGTCACCCGCAACTTCGCGCCCCCCGCTGAATCCTTTGACGTGTCGGATTTCGCGGCAGCGACCCGCTACGGATTTGTGCACGTGCCCAGCGGATGGGTCGGAGACCTTCATCCTTCGCCCATGTGTCTGTGGGTATTTTTTCTCAGCGGGGAGATTGAGTTCGAGGCCAGTGACGGTGAGCGACGTCGCGTCGCGGCAGGAGGCGCGATACTGCTTGAGGATACGACGGGTAACGGACATCGGAGTCGTGTCATCGGCGACGTGCCGGCGCTTCTCGCCGTGGTTCAAGTTTGATGCCGTGGTTTCCTTGGCTCGGCGCCAAGCAACCGCAGCAGCACCTTCCCGTCTACGGTCAGCGCAAGCGTGGCGTCGCCGTCTTCTGACGCGATGAGATGGACTAGCCCCGCTGCTTGGAGGGCGATGACGTCCGGCGTTACTGCGTTCGTCTCGGCCGACGCATTGCGCAGGCGCAAGAGCGTCGCGAGCTCCTGCGCGCTCAGCGTCACGGGGTGCCTTCTATGAGCACGATGCGTCGAAGAGCTGCCGTCATAGTCTTTTGCTTCCATGACCGTGTCATCCCTGCAAGTTGTGTTATGGAGTCCAAGCCCATCGGGCGAGCGCTGGTTTCAAAAATGAATTGTGGCCAATCCAAGCGACGATAGGGGAAAACATGCGGTTTCCCGCGTAACTTCTTGTAAGTGCTGACGCGACCAGCGACGGCCGCCTAGAATGACATTCTGCTTCGTTGCAGCCAACAGCACTGTTAGGGAGCGCACAGGCTGTTCTGCGCGCGGAACGCTTCAAAGAACTCCTGAACCGTCAACCGGTCGGCCATCGGTTGCCCCTTTAAAAGAGGGGCGGTTTTCTGCCGGGTGCAGTTGGTGGTTGCATTGCCTCCGCCCTACCAAACGACGTCTTTCCGGGGCCTCACCTGGGCATAGCGGCGACAGGTAAATTCAGGGGGCTGCGGGGCGCTGGCACGCTTCAGATTAACCGGCTATCGGAGAGGGAGCGCCAATGGGTTCTGTAAGGTGAGTTGAACGAACCTTAGCTTGAACTCCCAATTGAGAGCATGAGAGTACGGCCAATTTCCTGGTCAACGAGTAAGCCGGAAACTCTACCGCGATTTTCAAGGTGTGGTACATGGAAATCGAGCCGCCGAAATGACTGCCCAATTCCCACGAAGCACACCCGAGTCCATACCAGAAAGCTACGAGAGCCGAGAGCGACGAGCGGCCCGCTGGAATGCAGAACGCGCCCTCTGCTTCACGAACGCCTCGCTTTTCCTATACTGTTTTTGTCGCAATCTGGTAACGCGACGTCGGTCGCATACTTGGAGGAAGGCATCATGAACAAGGACCAGGTCAAAGGCGTTGCTCAAAAGATGAAGGGCAAGTTTAACGAGGCCATGGGCAAGGTCACGGGCAGGCCGGCCCGGGAACTGAAAGGCGATATTGAGCAAGCCGCGGGACAAGCCAGGAAAGACGTCGGGGACGCCAGGGAAGCGGCGAAGGACCGCACGACGCGTCACCATTAACCGCATGCCTCTGGGGCCGGGTCAATGCATTGACCCAGCGTCAAAGGCCTCATCAGGCGGCCGACTCGCTAAGTTGGTCGCCGGTGCGGCGGTGGATGGGTGCCTCGTGGCGCCTGGTCGAAGCAGGTGAAATTCGTTAAGCGGCAACGAGGCTCGATTTGAAATCAGCTCTCACAGTCAAACTCAAGGCTCAGTGGACGGTAGCCGTCATTGCAGGCGCCATCACACAGACCAGCGCGCTGCTGCTTTCAGACACTGTCGCCCGAGTGCGGGCGCCGTTCCTCCGACCGCTTTGATTCTGTTTGGCGCGGCGACCGTATTACTTGACTCCCAACGGGTCGTTTTCGACGCGCGCCGGGCATATGGCGCAGCGGTCAGAAAGCGCCATGTGGTTCTGGAGGGCGGCCCGCCCCACATAACCCGGATTCGTCCAACCTTTCGAATCGACGAAAGAACGCGGGCACCTGGAACGCATCGGACCGCCCGTCCCGGGGACCGGCCCTGGCTAGAATCTCGGCGGCTGCTGCCAGTTGTCGGGTGGCTGCGAGGAATCCAGAGCGCTCCACGATTTTTGTCTCCTCATAAGTCGCCGCCGCCGATTGTTCTGGGAGTTTAACGGCTGAGAACTGGATAGGCCTGGCGCCGCCCGGATTTGTTGTATCGTGGCCGGGCAGTAACGGTTCCGGGGAGAGAGCCATGGCAACGATAAAGCACGTTTTTGTCCTCATGCTTGAGAATCGCTCGTACGACAGCATCTTTGGCCTGTCGGCTTTTGCTGGCAACCTCCCAGGCGGCGGTACGACGACGGCCAACGGATTACCCGTACAACCGATTGTCAACTTTGGCCGCACAGGTACACGCTATCAGCTTGGCAAAGGTTCGCCTTACGCGCTCGGCTTTGACCCGGGCCATGAATTTACTGACACTTGCGTCCAGTTGTGCGGCTTGCCCTCCGCAAGCGCGGACATGGTTAGAAGCGATTCGCTTGTCCTGGGCTCAAAAGGCTACCCACCCCTAGCCGTAGACCCGTCGACCACCGGGTTCGCCGCGACATACGAGGACCACGCTGACGTCGTTGCGGATGCGTTCAGCGCGTTCACTCCCGACCAGCTTCCCGTGATGAACTTCCTCGCGAACCAGTTCGCCCTATGCGACAACTGGTTTGCGTCGGTACCCGGTCCAACCTGGCCAAACCGTTTTTTTTCCGTCGCCGGAACGTCCGCTGGACTTGACCACTCGCCTAGTGACGCTGAGGTGCTCGAGGCCATCTTTCTGAATACCCCACTATTCAAGTTTCCGAACGGCACGATATTCTCGAAACTCAGCCCGGCAGATTGGCTCATTGTGCAGGGCGACGTTGCCCAGACGCGTGCCATCGCTGGCATGCAGAGCCATCGAGACCGATTTGTCGGAATGGGGATGCTGTTGTCCCAACTCGCCGATGGCTCTCTGAGTTCGAAGTTCGTGTTCATAGAGCCCACGTACGACGCGAAAAATGATTTCCGCAACGGTGACTCGATGCATCCTGCAGGCGACGTACGCAAGGGCGAAGCACTCGTTAAAATGCTATACGACGCTATCAGTGGCTCCAGCCTGTGGCCCAGCAGCATGTTCGTCGTCGTGTTTGACGAGCACGGCGGCTTTTTCGACCACGTGCGTCCTCCGCCATGCGTGCCGCCGGGCGCCAGCGAGAATCCGAAGCTCAAGACGCACAACTTTCCTTTCGACCGCCTCGGTGTGCGTGTCCCGGCTCTCGTTATCTCACCGTATGTTCCGGCGGGGACTATCGACCATACGCAATATGACCACACGTCGATATTGAAAACTGTCGATAAGGTGCTTGGATTGAACGGCGCGCTGAATCTCACTGCCCGCGTACGCGCTGCCGCCGACTTTTCGAAGATGCTGGCATTGCCGGCCGCACGCCCGGACATTCCAACGTGCCCATCGCCTATCGCTGTTGGAACTGACCGCCCGTCGAGCGCCGGCGCGCCGCGTGCCAAAGACCCATTCCTGCCGCTCTACGCGCATCGGTAGCATGCGGAATGCTTCGCGGACGTTGGACGTTGGACGTTCGCGTTCGGTTTCAGTTGGCCATGACTTCCTCGTCGAGCCGGTCAAGGGGTACATGGCGTACATCCCGGCCCTTGACCACATAAACAACGAACTCAGCGATATCGGTAGCGTGGTCCCCGATACGCTCAAGGCCTTCGCAATGAACATGTATTCCGGGCCAACCGGAATTGTCCGGGGAGCTTCCGTCATCTGCATGACCAGCCTGCGTCCGAACGCACGGAACGAGTTATCGACTGCTTCGTCGTCGCGGACAATCTGCGCGGCCGCCACGGCATCCATCCGCGCGAACGCATCGAGAGCCCTGCGCAGAATCATCAAGGACAGCTCGCCGGACCTTCTTAGCTCCGTCGTATTGATGGTCCCTGTCTCGTCGCTCTCATGAATTCGGCGCAGCCGTTTCGCGACCTTGCGCGCCTCATCACCTGCCCCTTCGAAGTTGGTGACACACTTCGAGGCAGCCATCAGAAGTCGCAGGTCACGCGCGGCGGGTTGTCGACGGGCAATGACATTGCAAATCTCTTCGTCGAGTTCAAGCTCCATTGCGTTGAGCCGCTTTTCGCCGTCGAGAACCTGCAAGACCAGGGTGAAATCATAGGTGTTCATCAACCCGAGCACGCGCTCAACCTGCGATTAGAGCAGTCCGCCCGTCTCGAGCAGTCGCGTCGAGAGCAGGTTGAGGTCAACGTCAAACTGAGTGGAAAGATGCTTGACCGGCATGGGCGCTGCTCACGCGACGTGTTCAGCAACCGCAGGCGCGGTTAGCCGCGAGGTCCCGCTCAACGTTGAGACGAAAACGCGTGCGGCGGTGCCGGTGGACGGCAACAGAAACCGTATATACAGTATTATCGTATGCCGGCATTTAAACGAAGGTCGAGTTCCGGTCAGGAGCGTTATGAGGTAGCGTGACGAAACCGGATAGCGTCCGGCACGTCGTGGGGTCGGCGCACACAGCGACAACGGAAGGACGCGCCGCGTGCCCTGCGCCGCCGAACGGTTCGCCTGCAAGAGTTATGGCTCCGCTGGGCGGTCGACGGCGGGGCTCCTCTTCAGCGTCCGGTTTCTGTCACTTGGGCAGCCGGCTCTTCGGTTCAGTTCCGTTCCCGTCGGCCGCGGCTTCTTCTTCGTCTATCTGGGTGCGAGCCTGCTCCCAATACTCGTCGGCACGTCCCTCGGGGCTGCCGTCTTTTTCCCAGAGCTCATAGGCACGCACACGAATCTTCTCTTCCCCCGAAACGTTGTCCATTGCAGTCTCTCCAGTAGATTATTCACAAACAGCTACGCATGATGTCCCTCGGCCTCCTGGACCACGCGAGCAGTTCGACGACTGGCCGCTCGCTGGTCTCGCGGACTTCGACACAATCTCCTTCAGGTCGGCGGGGGCGCTGGACGGTCGACCGGGCGACGCTCAACAGAAGCATGTTTCTCCCGCAGAACCGAACGCCAGCCGTCAGGCGTCAACGGGCAGGACTGTGACCACGTTCACCCCCACTTCCGCGTGCGGCGCGTACCGCGGCGTCGCTGGA
>NZ_JARESU010000156.1:0-17404 GCF_046027075.1 Paraburkholderia sp. RL18-085-BIA-A
TACGGCAATAGATTGCGCAACTAATTATGTGACACAGTAAGACTATGCTCCTGTTGCTGGCAGTCTCCTGCCAAATGACCGTTTACACAAAACTTTTTACACCCTGCTTCTAAAACCAACGAACCATCCTGCTCAACCCGCCTGACGGCACCAGCAGTTGATCACTTCAGCAGTGCGTTGGGCTAGCCTTGTGTTCCAGTGCCCACGGTTGTCTGTTCCTCCAGCCACCCACGCCACACTGCCATCAGGACCGCCAGGATGACGGGACCTACAAACAGTCCTACCAGGCCGAAGGCCGCAAGCCCGCCCAGCACACCGAACACGACCAGAAGAAACGGTATCCGGGTAGCGCTGCTGATCACGAGCGGACGAATCAGGTTGTCCACCCAGCTAACGACCAGTGCGCCCCAGAGTAAAAGGCCGACCCCGGCTAGCGTTTTTCCTGTGACGAGGAGCCATACACCGATCGATCCCCATACGAACGGCGTGCCAAAGGGTATCAACGCGATCAGCACCGTAAACGCAGCCAGCAACACCGGCGCCTGCATCCCGGCAACCCAGTAACCCAGGCCGGCAAGCGCGCCCTGCGCCAGTGCCGTCAGCACGAGCCCGTAGACGACCGCCTTGGTCGTGCCGCCGATAGAAGCGAGATAGGCGTCCAGGCGATCGCCCAGAAAACGCCGTAGGATGCGGCGCACTTGATCCAACGCGCTTTCGCCGTCCCGGTACATAAAAAACAGCGTCAGCAAGGCAAAGCCCAATTTCGTCGCATTGCGACCCACGCCGCCGACTAACTGGCCGACCTCCCCGGTCCACTGTCGGCCCCACTCAGCGATTTGCGCGCGCAAAGCCATCGGATCGGCCGATACTTGATTCAGTAGATCCTGCAGCCACAGCCCGAGCCACGGGACGCGCGCAATCAATTCCGGCAGTTTGTGCGGCCCATTGGCGAGGTAGCCGGCGACGGTCTGGTAGGCCGCGGCCAGTTCGTCACGCAGCAGCACGATCAGCCAGATTGACGGCAGAATGAACGCCGCCGAGAGAATGATCGTCATCAGCAGCGCGCTGCCGGTGGCGTTCCCGCGCATAAGCGAGCGCAAGCGGCGATAAGCGGGCCAGGTCACGTAGGCAAAGATGGTGGCCCAGGCCACAGGCACCAGGAACAGGTGCAGCACTACGTAGCTCAGCACTACGAGCACGCCAAGAAGAAAGGCGAGGATGACGCGCCTGACCAGGGGCTTCGGATAACTCTCGCACATGAACGCCTTTCCTTTAGATCCGCGGAGAATTTGCGGGCGCACCGGTGCTTCCGCGCGCCGTGGCCCGTGGTCGACACAGGAAGCCCGTTACCGGCGCCGCCTGAGCCCCCTTGCCTAACGTCGACGTCGCATGTCGGAATGCCGCGCGCAACCCTGCCTCACTGACTACCCGCGGCTTTGCAGCACGGCAATACGCCTGTCGATCGGTGGGTGCGTGGAGAACAGCCCGAGCCAGCCCGGCTTGTCGGTGATGCCGGACGCCTTGAAGGATTGCGGAAGTTCGCCGGGTGCAAGTCCACCCAGGCGGGCCAGCGCATTGATCATCGGTCGCGGAGAAGCCAGCAGTTGCGCAGAGCCCGCATCAGCGCGGAACTCGCGCAGGCGCGAGAAGTACGCGACGATCACCGAAGCGAGAATGCCGAAAACAATCTCGCAAACAATAACGGTAATGTAGAACCCGGGACCGACACCGCGTTCGGTACGAAACAAGGTCTTGTCCACGAAGTACCCGACCACACGGGCGAAGAAAATCACGAAGGTATTCACCACGCCCTGAATGAGCGTCAAGGTGACCATGTCGCCGTTGCTCACGTGCGAAATCTCATGGGCAAGGATAGCCTCCACTTCCTCCCCGTTCATCGATTGCAGCAATGCGGTGGAGACAGCCACCAGGGCTGAATTCTTGAAAGCCCCTGTGGCGAACGCGTTTGGTGCGCCTTCAAAAATTGCGACTTCCGGCATGCCAATGCGAGCACGCTGCGCGAGCTCCCGCACGGTGTCGACCAGCCATCGCTCAGTCGCATCGCGCGGCGACTCGATGACGCGCGCCCCGGTTGTCCATTTCGCCATCGGTCTGGAGATAAGCAGCGAAATGATCGAGCCGGCGAAGCCGATCACCAGCGAGAACACGAGCAGCGCATTGACGTTAAGCCCGCTCCCGGTCAGGAAGCCGCCGACGCCCAACACATTCAATACTATCGAAAGCACCAACATCACCGCGAGGTTGGTGGCGAGGAACAGCAAGATTCGTTTCATTCGCAAGTCTCCTGTAGAAGCTGGCTGAATGACTGCGGTGACATAGAACCCTCAACTCTCCTTTGACACCGGATAACCGAAAGGTTTATGTAATGTTACTATTTCAGCACAAGACGATTGCTACCGTCTTCGCGAGACGCTTAATCCTGCTCGGGGCAGGTGGCTCCACCCACCGGGGAGAATTCTGATGAGCGAGAAATCCTCCTCCGACGATGTCGGAGGCTCGAATGAAACGACCGAAGCGACGCTGGCCGCGCTGACAATGCAGATCAGCAAGTTCGTCAGCGAAGGGACGCTCGATAGCCGGTGCGCCGCAAAGCTGGTCAAGCGACTGAAAAAGGAAGCTGAGACCGTCGCTGAAAGCGGCAAGACCACGAAGACGGGCGAGAAAGAGCTAAAAAAAGCTTTCGGCGCTGTAGATGCATTACTGTGCGATCACGATGCGAGGCTGCTGGTCACGGCCAACGCAGCGCTGCGGACGACAGACGAGGTAGCCAGTCCCAGGAAGTCGCCGTAACGTTTAAGGGCGTGGGAAGGAAAACGTCGGCCTGTCGGAAGCATGCAACCGCGATGTTGTTTACCAGGTCTCGGGGCTCACCCACGACGACGCTCAATTCTCAGGCACTGTCGGAGTGCTCTTGAGCTTCGGACCAATCTTTCCGAGTTCCGTACGTGCCTGACGAAGTACGTGGGCGGCCGACGTCATGGCTAGTGGCGCCAGCAATGCGGCGACGATCAGATCGGGCCAGGCCGCCCCGGCTCCGGATACCCCCGCAGCAGCCAGCAGGACGGCGATGTTGCCGGGAGCGTCGTTCCGCGTGCACAACCAGGCGACTGGCCTGGCCGGGGGCGATCCTCGCAGTGCCAACGGTGATCTTCAGCCTGTATGGGATGAACTTCGAGGGCATGCCCGAACTGAAAACTGCCTGGGGCTACCCCCTGCCGTTGTTCGTCATCGTTACTGCTTGCGCAGCACTAGCATCT
Source organism: Paraburkholderia sp. RL18-085-BIA-A (assembly GCF_046027075.1). Taxonomy (NCBI): domain Bacteria; kingdom Pseudomonadati; phylum Pseudomonadota; class Betaproteobacteria; order Burkholderiales; family Burkholderiaceae; genus Paraburkholderia; species Paraburkholderia sp. RL18-085-BIA-A. The sequence continues at coordinate 3,279 of NZ_JARESU010000156.1, forward strand.
GGGGTTCAACAAAGGACAGCTTGTGAGAGACCGGTTGGGCTACGGTTCAGCGTCCTTGTCCCGGTAACGGGACGAATCGATGATGTGACTCTGGCGAAGGTTGTGTGCGATGACGCAACCGTCCTCGATTGGTTGCGAACCGCGATTCACCATGGTAGAAGCACCGCACGAACGCGCCCGTTTGCGGCACGAAGAACACGACAGGAGTATGCGGTGAAACGAACCGCCGAAAATCAGCGGAAGGTGGTCGCGGTACGCGTCAACCCACAGATCGAGCAAAGGTTGCGGCTACTGGCAGAATTAACTGGACGCAGGCAATCGTTTTTCCTGCAGCAGATGATCGAAGGCGGCATTGGCGCGATGGAGGATACCTGGCTGCCGCCGGATGTTCTCTGGCAGATCCGGAGCGGCACGATGCCGGCGCGGCAACAGGCGGACGACGCGATTCCAGACCTCTTTGGCAGCTCATTGCCCGACGAGGCGAGCTGATAAGGGGTTGCGTTTTGCGCAGAAAATGGCGGTCAACTGGTTGCGGGTTTCCCTCTAGCGCGAGCTGGAGGCAGTGAATCGATGTGGCATGAGCGCGCAGGGGAGGTTTGAGTTGTGAAAAAAATGCGATCGTTATGCTACTTTGAGCGATCAATTGTCAGGATTACAGATGACATGGGCGTGATGCTTCATGGCGCGCTGCGCCATCGCCATGGTGCTGGCATCAGCGCTGATTGTCAGCAGTAGTGCCGCAGGTTGATCATCGTGTAAGCGAGGGTCTTGAAGGCGTAATGGACCGGGCTCAGACGCTCGAAGCGAAGCAGCAGACGCCGGAACTTGTCCTCCCAGGCGAAGACCCGCTCGATGGTCCTGAAGCGCTCCTCGAGAATGGCTGGATCGAAGCGCAGTTTGCGGCCCCGCTTCGGCGCTTTGCGTCCACGCGGATTTTCGGGAATGTTGGGAATCATGTCCCGGTTGAAAATCGCCTTGCGGTTGGCCCGGCAGTCGTAGACGCTGTCCAGGCTGACCGTTGCGCCTTGCAGGCCATGCCAATGGCGCGGACCATGTGGCTCAGTATGGGCAGCGCGTCACGCAACAGCGGCGATTCGTTGTGGTTGCCCGGGGCAGAAACGAATGGCGCGATCACGTTGCAGCGGCGATCGCAGAAGGCGACCACCTTGTCGCCTTTCTGGTGTCTGTGCCCGCTGTACCCCAGGTTGTCGCCGCCCTTCTTCGCGGCAGTGCTCGTGCCGTCGCCGTGAATGACCGTGAGGTCCAGGAGCTGGTCCTGATGAAGCCGCCGATGTACAGCAGCTGAAGGATTCAACACTTAGTTTCGTTGGAATCGCGTGCCCGCCTTGACTTCCAGCGATCCGTAACATCCACAAATCTGGACTTCGACCGATCCGGCCGCGCAGACCACCAAATCCAGTCCTGATGCGGCTCGCAGACAAAATTAGCCCCCTCAGAAAACCCGCAACCAGTTCTGAGGTAATTCTCTGGACATCCCATTCAAAGGGAAATATTACAGATTGTAATATATGTGGCGGTGAGCTACTCTTCTAACCTGGGTGTTTCCAGGAAGAGTGAAACGCCGTCAAGGATAGCCACAGCGAGCAACAGTGGCATCTGGCTGGCATCCAGATGTTGGTTTGATCGCGAAATGCTGTCGAACTAGGCCGAATGCCGACCGGAAAACCTGCGGCCACTCGAAATCGATCTGCCGCCGGTTTGCTCGTTGAAGCCTGATCTGAGCGACGGAGTGGGAGCTGAACCTGAGTCGGACGATCCACACGAAACTGAACAGGATTTCGAGCGTGAGGATCAGGCGCGAGATGCGGCGCGCGTTCTTGCCAACAAGTTGCTTAAAGAACATGAGTTCTGAATTGCCGCGCCGACCGTCCGAACCCAGACAACTGACGAACCGTCGAAAACAGCGACGGAAATAGCCATGTGGACTTGCCGGAACCGCAATGCGCGGTTCGCCTTCGATGAGGTCGAGCCGCAGACCGACGAGAATGGATTTTTCTTCATTTGTCGGGGCTGCGACTACCGGAACAAGCTGGATCATCGTCGTCGCGTTCCTCGTGATGGGCGGCCTGCTGCTGCTCGTGCACAAGGCGAAGCTGGGCCGCGCAATGCGCGCGATCGCCGAGAACCCGGGCGTCGCGAGCCTGATGGGCGTGAACCCGAACTTCGTGATTTCGGCGACCTTCATGATCGGCTCGGCGCTGGCCGCCCTGGCCGGCGTGATGATCGCGTCCGAATACGGCAACGCACACTTCTACATGGGCTTCATCCCCGGCCTGAAGGCGTTCACCGCATCGGTGCTCGGCGGGATCGGCAACCTGGACGGCGTGATGGTCGGCGGCGTGATTCTGGGTCTGATCGAACAGCTGGGTGCCGGCTACATCGGCAACCTGACGGGTGGCGTGTTCGGCAGTAACTACCAGGACGTGTTCGCATTCATCGTGCTGATCATCGTGCTGGTGTTCCGTCCGTCGGGCCTGTTGGGCGAACGTGTCGCGGATCGCGCGTAAGGGGAAGGAGCAGCTAACATGACCTCAATTCAACCGATCGAGCCGTCCACGACGCTCATCCCTGAAAGGAACCTGACGAAGACGCTGACCGTCGGCATCATTACGGCGATCTTCGTAATCGCCGCACCGATGATCATCGGCGCGGCCGGCGGCAACTACTGGGTGCGCGTGCTCGACTTCGCGATGCTCTATGTGATGCTCGCGCTCGGCCTGAACGTGGTGGTCGGCTTCGCCGGCCTGCTGGATTTGGGCTACATCGCGTTCTACGCGATCGGCGCTTACACGGCCGCCTTGCTGAGCTCGCCACACCTCGCGACGCAGTTCGAGTGGATCGCGCATCTGGCTCCGAACGGGCTGCATACGCCCATCTGGATCATCGTGCCGGTCGCGATGTCGTTCGCCGCGTTTTTCGGGATCGTGCTCGGTGCGCCGACCCTGCGTCTGCGTGGCGACTACCTCGCGATCGTGACCTTGGGCTTCGGGGAAATCGTGCGGATCTTCATGAACAACCTCGACCGTCCGGTGAACATCACCAACGGCCCGAAGGGGATCACGGGGATCGATCCGGTGCAGGTGGGCGGCTTCAGCCTCGCGCAGACGCACTCGCTGTTCGGCTTCCAGTTCCCGTCGGTGTACTCGTACTACTACCTGTTCGTGCTGTGTTCGCTGCTGGTGATCTGGACCTGTACGCGTCTGCAGCATTCGCGTATCGGCCGAGCGTGGGCCGCGATCCGCGAAGACGAAATCGCCGCCAAGGCGATGGGTATCAACACCCGCAACATCAAGCTGCTGGCGTTCGCGATGGGCGCGTCGTTCGGCGGCCTGTCGGGCGCGATGTTCGGCTCGTTCCAGGGCTTCGTGTCGCCGGAATCGTTCACGTTCTGGGAATCGGTGGTGGTGCTGGCGTGCGTGGTGCTCGGCGGCATGGGCCATATTCCGGGCGTGGTTCTCGGTGCGGTGCTGCTCGCCGTGTTCCCGGAATTCCTGCGCTCGACGATGGGACCGCTGCAGAACATGATCTTCGGCCATGAAATCGTCGATACGGAAGTGATCCGTCAGCTGCTGTACGGCCTCGCGATGGTCATCATCATGCTGTACCGCTCGGAAGGCCTGTGGCCGTCGCCGAAGCATGAAGACAAGATTGCGAAAATGGCGAAGCGCGCTGGCAAGAAGCCGGTGCGTGCCTAACTGACACGCCGCAAACGCTCAGCGGGCAGATCAAGCTGCTTGAAGAAGCGCTGGACAAAAAGCTGTTCAGGAAAAACGGGCGGACGATCGAACTCACCGATGCAGGGCGCCTGGCGCTCGATTACGCCGACGAAATATTCTCGCTGGGCTCGGAACTCGAGAGCGCGGTGCGGCGCGAGAACGAATCCGGCGCCAAACGCGGTTTCGCGTCGGGATCGCGGATGCGTTGCCAAAGGCAATCGACTACCGGCTGCTGGAACCAGCGCTGAGCGCTTCAGTGTCGCTGCGCATGATCTGTCACGAAGGTAAGCTGCATGCGCTGCTCGCGCAACTGGCCGTGCACCGCCTCGACCTGATCATCGCGGATGCCCCCATTCCCGCCGACGTCAACATCAAGGCGTTCAATCACCGGCTCGGCCGTTCGACGCTAAGCTGCTTCGGCGCGGAGACGCTGGTCCAGAGCGGCAGGAACCGCTTCCCGTTGTCACTCGGTCAGTTGCCGGTGTTGCTGCCGGGCACGGAATCCGCGGTGCGCCGCAAGCTGGATCACTGGCTGGCGTCACATGCAATTTCGCCGCGCATCGTCGGAGAATTCGACGACGGAGCAATGACCATGGCGTTCGGCCGTGAAGGCCGCGGCCTGCTGTTCGCACCAACCGTGCTGGAGAGCCAGTTACAGGCAGAGCACAAACTGATGGTGGTCGGGCAGATCAACACCATCGTCGAAGAGTTCTTTGCGATCTCGATCGAGCGCCACATCAGTCATCCGGCTGTCGCGATGATCATGGACGCGGCGCGTAGCGAATTGTTCAATGGTTAGACGGTGCCGCTTCGGTAGACAGCGCATTGTCTTCGAGCATTCACGAGTGGTCGCTGCACCGCGCGACCGCTGCGTTCTGCGCAACGCCGTATGCAAACGATAGCGACCGGCGCATCAATCGGTATCCTTGCAGAGTTGAACCGCGCTTCATTGCCTGACGTCCACAACGCAATGTCGATCGCCGCCGCGTCTGCGGCGCGGAATATACGACGGCTCACCGAGTCAATTTTCGGAAATCCCATTCAAAGGACAATATTACAGATTGTAATGTATGTAGCGGTGAGCTACTCTTCCAAGGGTGATCGCAGGAAGTGTGGAGCGTCGTCAAGGACACCCACGGCGAGCAACAGTGGCGTCTGGCTGGCATTCAGCAGTTGTTTTGATCGCGAAATGGCGTTGAACCACATCGAATGCCGACCGGAAAACCTGCGGTTCACGACCGCTCGAAAGCGATCTGCCGCCGGTTTGCTCGCCGAAGCCTGATCTGAGCGACGGCAGCCTTTAACGCGTTGCCGCACTTACGTCTGCCGGGTAGTCTGGAGAGCATCAGGTTGGTCAACGGAGTAACGCTCTGACGCTGCGCGTTGCCGATCGATTCAGCGTACTCGTCCGCAACAAGTCGGTTCCTCATGCCTACGTTCAACCCATAGCCATCAGGATACCAAACCATTTTAAATTCGGGAAACATCAGGGCAGCGCAACTGCGTGCAGTATCAAGGTTAAATTTGACGCAGAAGCAAACGGCTCGTGGCGCTAGCGGTCGGAGTTTGAGAGTCACAAAACGAAGGTATGCTCAAGAAGCATACATCCAGCCCTGACAGATGATAGGTAAGGAACAGCTATGAGAGAGTCCCGATCCAGTTTCGGTCTGCATGGCACTGTCACGTCAGTCGAAACCCGCAACCGCGTGCTGCGTAACACCTACTGGCTGCTAGCGTTGTCGATGGTGCCGACGGTGTTCGGCGCATGGCTCGGGGTTGCGACCAGCTTTTCGCTGTTCGCCAGCATCAGCCCGACTTTGAGCTTCATCGGGTTTCTCGCGATCGCGTTCGGCTTCATGTTCGCGATCGAGCGCACAAAGGAAAGCGGTATCGGCATGGCATTGCTGCTCGCCTTCGCGTTTTTCATGGGCCTTATGCTGTCGCGGCTCCTGAGTTTCGTCCTCGGGTTCTCGAACGGGCCGCAGCTGGTCATGCTGGCATGCGGAGGCACCGGCGTCATCTTCGCTGCCATGGCGACCATCGCCACAATCAGCAAGCGCGACTTCTCGGGCCTCGGCAAGTGGCTGTTTGTGGGGCGTCATCGTGATTCTGCTCGCCGCGTTCGCGAACATCTTCCTGCAATTGCCGGCGTTGATGCTGACGGTGTCGGTGCTGGCTATCGTAATCTTCTCGGCTTACATGCTGTTCGACGTGCAACGCGTGGTGAATGGCGGCGAAACGAACTACATCACCGCCGCGCTCGCCATCTATCTGGATGTGTATAACGTATTCGTCAACCTGCTGGCGCTGCTCGGCATCTTCGGCGGCGAACGCAAGTGAACGGCTGTCATGACGTCTCCAGCCAGGTTAATGTGAGGTCGCAGTGAAGATACTATTGCCGGTCGACGGTAGCAACTTCACCAAACGGGCGCTCGATTTCATTGCAAGCAATGGCACTCTATTCGGCCCTAGCCATACTTACATGGCACTCACCGTTGTTACACAGATTCCTGCCCATGCCCGCGGATTCTTGGAACACGACGTCGTCCAAGCGTATTACCGGGAGGAAGCGGAAAAGGTGCTGGCACCCGTGCGCGAGTTCGCAAGCCGACATTCACTCTCGATGACGACGCACCATGTCATCGGTCATGCTGCGGAATGCGTTGCTGCATTCGCCGAGGCCCAGCAACCGGACCTCATCATAATGGGATCACATGGCCACTCGGCGATTGCCAATCTCGTCCTTGGGTCCGTGGCAGCGGGCATATTGGCGCGCTGCGGCAGCCCGACTCTCATCGTTCGCTAGTTCAAGAATTGCTACAAAGACAGCCCGAGATAAACACCCAGCGCTGCATCCGTCGCACACTTTTGCTGGGGCAGCCCCATGTCTTAGCGAAAATCGACGAATTCGGGGTGCCACATGCGGTGTGTCGCCACGCCGCCATAAGTGACAGTTGGGACTGCAGCGTGAGCGGCTGCATTCCTGCCAGCCGTCGTGGCCGCGCCTTTCAACGGCATGGATCACCCACTTGCAATTCAAGGGATGCTACAAAAATGAAGTTTCTTTTGCGCTTCTTTACGATCGTCCATGGGCTGATGGCTGTTCTCTTCACCTGCGCGGCGCTGATGTTGATTGCGATTGCTGCTCGCATCGGATCGATTGCATTTGCGAGTCAATGGGACCAGGCAAGCGCGCAATCCATCATTGAAGCTTTGGGGCTGCTGGCTGGGGCCGTTGTCGCCTTGCAGATCGCCGAGACCATCGTAGAGGAAGAGGTCATACGGGAGGCTGACGTGAGCGCGCCGACGCGGGTACGACGTTTCATGTCGCGATTCTTAGTGGTTGTCGTCGTCGCGCTTGCCATCGAAGGGCTCGTGGCAACGTTCAAAGCGCTGCACCAAGACCCATCGCAGCTTCGGTATGCGGCCGGGTTGATTGCTTCGACAGCCTTGCTTCTTGCCTCCTGGGGGCTGTTCGTCCACCTGAATCGGTCCGCGGAAGAGTTAGAGCCGGAGGCCATGGCGGACGCGAAACGCGAAGACAAGAAAGTGCAATAGTCCAGTGCCGAATGTGCTGCCCGAATAGCTGAAGTCATTTCAACGAGTATCAATGCGACTTCAACACATTAACTGTTCAAATTGTTCCGTAGGCAACGGTGAAACACAGGCCCTAAACGACCGATTAAGAGAACTGTGGGTGTCCCTTGTGGGTCGGGTCCAGCCGATCAATGACGGTCAGAGGGCGGCCGAGGTCGTGTCAAAACGCAAAATCACTAGGTTTTAGGGGGTGCTTTACCCCTCCCGAGGTGTCGCGAGGCCGATATAGGGCGTTCTTGACAAGCCGTTTCTTGCGCTGAGCCGAAGCGGCGTGCGTTTTGACACGGTCTGGGCCAGGAGGTGCTATTTGAATAGCAACCAGGGATGCCTGTTGACGCGCGGCAACCGGTCATCGGTCGATGGTCCATGATCTGCGCCAAATCAGCGCTGCGAAGCCACTCTCTCAAGTCTCAACTGGTCTGAAAATTCCAAGGTTGGTCACCGGACCTCGCGAATGGTGGCTTCGTACGGCATAGGAGTTTTTGGGGCCAATCCAGCTCCTGTTCGTTGCCTGCTCCGAACAGTTCTGCCCCAGATCCGGGACAGGTTTTCCGACCTGGTTCTCCTATACTGATGTAAGCTTGCGAATCGCTTACAGGCGGCCGACGCAAGTGTGTAACGCTGCCGCCTAGGATCGGAGACAGGCAATGACACAGGTCAAAATGAAGTCGGCGCTGGATGCTGTGCTCAAACAGTCGGTCGAGCGCCACGGCGGCGTCCCTGGGGTGGTGGCCATGGCCACCGACCGCCACGGCAACTTCTACGAAGGCGCTGTCGGCACCCGTGAGCTGGGCAAGGACAGCCCGATGACCACCGACTCGGTATTCGCCATTTTTTCCACCACGAAGGCCCTTGCGGGCGTCTGCATGATGCAACTGGTGGAAGAAGGGAAAATCAGCCTCAGCGACCCTGCTGGCAAATACGTCCCGGAAATCGACGAGTTGCAGGTTCTCGACGGCTTCGATGACAACGACCAGCCCAAAACCAGACCCCCCAGACGGAAGATCACGGTCAACGACCTGATGCTCCATACCTCGGGCTTGTGCTACGAATTCTTTAGCGCCGACGACCTGAAGTACCGCACGGCAAAAAAGATTCCGACCATTGTGTCCAGCACGTTCGCGGCCATTCGCACCGTGCTGCTGCACGACCCTGGCGAGCGCTGGACCTACGGCGTCAATCTCGACTGGCTGGGCCGCATTGTCGAGCAGCAACGCGGAAAGCGCCTCGGTGAAGTGATGAAGGACCGTATCTTTGACCCGCTGGGTATGAAGGACATCGCCTTCACCATGAGCGACTCGATGGCACAACGCCGCGCCACTATCCATGACCGCGCAGCGGACGGCAAGGTGACTCCGTTGCCCGATCTGGTCCTGCCGCAACCTCCCGAGATGGACTGCGCCGGTCATGGCCTGTATGCCACGGTCGGCGAATACATGAAGTTCATCCGCATGATCCTGAACGACGGAGCCGGGCCGAACGGCCGCGTGCTGAGGGCTGAAACGGTGACGGCCATGAGCCGGGACGGTCTGGCCGATTTGGCTGTTTCGGTCGGCGGTTGGGTCACCTCGATCCCGTCACTGAGCAATACGGGCGAGTTCTTCCCGGCTCTCGACAAGGGCTGGGGCTACACGTTCATGATCAACCGTGAAGATGCGCCCTCGGGGCGGCCTGCTGGTTCGCTGATGTGGGCGGGTCTGGGCAACCTCTTTTTCTGGATTGACCGCAAGAATGGCATCGGCGGCTATTGGGCCAGCCAGATCCTGCCATTCCAGGATGCGGTTTCCTACCCGGGGTTTGTCGAATTCGAGACCGCCGTCTACCATCATCGGTAAATCGGGCGGGCGGTGAGCCGGACCATGCAGTCCGGCGTGCCGTGCCTACCGCCGTAGGACAGTCCGGCTTGCATCACCGCTTCGTGGCCGGCTCCCGACCTCGTTTTCATCTCACGACCGGACGGCTGACGCTTGCCAGGTCAATGCTGTCTTCAGGCGGATTGTCGTTGCTCGATGTCGCCCGCACGGGTTTCCAGACCCAGCAGCATTTCACCGACGTCTTTCATCGCTACACGGGGATGACCCCGCGTATTTTCCGCCTCGCCGCCCGAGGCGCGACGCGTGCATCGGAGGACTACGCGGCATGATCGCAGAAACCCGACACGTCCAGACACGGATGAAAAAGAAACGGCAATAACCCGCACCTGATCTATAAACACATTGTTTCGAAGGCGGCGCAACGTTGAGTAGTTGGAGGCGTTGTCGATGAATTCGCAACGTCTGATGCGATACCTGCAGCGGACGGACAAGTGCTTCCCTTGAATGGCCGGAAGGGGTCGAGTTATGCCTTTCCCATATTTGCTGCGATCGGCGATCTCGTGAGGTCTGCGTCGGGCCGGGTTCGGCCACGAACGATCGATCGGCATCGACTTCCGGATCGCTGATAATCGATGCGCACCCGTATTTGGACGGAGCGTTCCCATAAGAACTCTCGTTGTTGTCCTGCTCTCGCTGGTCAGCGAGCTTTGCTGTTACTGCCTACGATGTACATATCATTCGTAAAGCGTTTTGGGCCGAAGAGTCCGAGTTCCAATTCACCTCGCAGAGTGACAGAGCGACCTCGGCGGTGACAAACAGGTCCAGCTTGTCCAACGCGACGACGAGTAGGGCAAACGTTTGGAGACTGCCATACATTTCCACTACCAACAATTCCACATCAACGCGTCACCTCTTGATGAAGGCGGCCACTATTACGGCGGCGCTAAGATCTATCGGCGCGCCCCGGTGGGTGGCGATGCCGTTGAGGTGAAGTATTCGGGCGACCTCGGCGATTATTCGTCCGACGCGGATGCTATTGAGGCGGCGCAGCGCTGGGCGATTCAGTGGTGCGACGAGAACTTGGCCTAGGTCGCGTGCAACGATTCCTCGAGAATCACGCTGGAGACAGATATGGCCGAAGGGAAAGAGCAATTTGAAGAGCACAAAGGTTTCACTATCCGGGTCCTGGCTGTCCCGGAGCATTCGCCGCACCCACCAGACATCCAGTTCGGGTATGCCGGATAGGTCTGTCGGCCCAGCGACGATATTCGCTATTCACCTAGCAGGGTGAATTTCTCTCACGCGATACCTGACCTGCCAAATGCAGAGGCCGCAGAGCAAGCCGGGTTCGCCGAAGGGCGGTCGATCGTCGACGGGACGCATCCAGACTTATCGGTTGATGGTCTGTAATTCCGAGCGTCGCCTCCAGGAGCTCGACTACCCCTGTGTGCCTGACGCAGGTAGACCTGCAGCGGACCGTTTATCCATTCAGCCGGACCGTGTCCGGCCATGAACCGCCATTCGCCCGTGCCATCGGTCGGACGTTCAGACGTCGGCTCCGCCTCTGCAACCGGTCATTAGACTCAATAAGGGACGCGAGGGTCGCTTCATCGGCCCTAGCCGAACCATGTCGAGGTTCCGGAAGGCGGATGTTGAATCGGGCGTCAACGCCGATGTGGGCAAGACTCGAGCAACCACCAGAGGCCGTGCGGCTGCAGCACTCAAAACCGGGTGCCCAAGTCGAATACAAGTTCATTTGCCAGCAAATGTAGGTCATCGCGGTGGGTTCGTTCGGTGCTTGCACATCGCCACCCGCAGGCAATGCGCTCCCTGCGCCGTCGTGTGGGACAAAGCGGCGATGCAGAGCGCCGTAATACCTGTCGTGCTGTTGCGCATACGCATGTGCCGCGGCATGCCAGTCGTCGGTCGCGAGCAGGCAGTCGCGCAGCACCCGGACATCGCGCAACGTCAGCAAGAGTCCGCATCCCCGACGAGCACGACACCTCCACGATACGGATGATCGACCCAACTGTCGGCGCCGGGAAACGCGGCGAGCGGCCCAGCCACACTGGCGCCGGCATACCAATCGCGGGGCATGCCGGTCTCGACACACGCATCAACGAAGTCGCCGACATGCTGGCTGCCGCTGATCGGCCGCGCCCGCTGCAAGGTGCTGGACACAAAATATGACCGAAACCGCTGCCGGCCGAGCGGAAAGATCAACGCCCCCAGCCCGCGCGACGGATTCTGAAAATACTGGACCGCGTCGTCGATGACGACGTCGTAGTTACCGTGTGCCATCTCGCTCGATCCTCCGCCAAATCGGGGCGCGTCGCCGCGTATGCGGATAGTTATAGACGAACGGAAGGGGATATCGCATTTTCCGGGCTGTGTGAGCCACCTGTGAAGGCGTTGACTTGGCTCTGCGCATTCATTTGCCGGCGGGTGGTATCGGAATCATCCCCGGGAAGACATACGCCTGCAACATGGCAATCACACCAATCACCGCCGCCCCAGCGATCGAATGAAAGAACACCGTCCGGAAAATCGGTCCAAGTGCGAATGACCGCTCCTTCGGATCGTCGTAGCAGGCGGCGCACGCGACCATGATGGATTGAGCGTCGATCATCTTGCCCATTACGCCGCCCGTCGAGTTTGTCGCCACGATCAGGATGGGGTTCAGGTTGAGTTGCTGCGCGGTGATGCGCTGCAGGCTGCCGAAGAGGGCATTTGACGCCGTGTCGGAGCCCGTCAGGAAGACACCGAGCCAACCGAGGTACGCCGCGAAGAACGGATAGAGCACTCCGGCACCCGTGAATGCAAGACCGAGGACTGCATCGGTGCCTGAGTAGCGCGTCAGGAACCCCAAGCCCAGCACCTGGGCAATGACCAGCACCGGGATCTTCATCCTGCGCATGGTCTGCATGAAGGCGTCCTTCCATTGCGTTACGCTTAGCCTGAGTACGAGACCGGAAAGCACTGCTGCGACAAAAACGCCTGTGCCCGCGGCGGACAACCAGTTGATCGTGAATCGGGCAGCCTCCGCTTTAGCGTTGACGGGTACGACGGGCGGCATCCGTTGCACGAGGTTATGCAGCGCGGGCATGTCCCAGACAGGCAGCGACAGCGAACCCTTGAACGGCGAACCGAGCAGCGTCGTGGAAAATGTGAATCCGGCAAACAGGTTGTTGAGAAACTTCTTGAACTCCGGTACGCCCCACAGTGCACAACAGGCGATCAGAATCACCCACGGCATCCATGCATAGGCGGTTTCGGCAGCCGAGTACCTGTAATTCCACCCGGTGCTTTCTGTCGTCGTTGTCGCCGTGCTCTTGCCTGCTCGCACGAGTGCCTCACGTTCGGAGCGGAGCAGGAAGCGTGTCTTCGGGTGCCAGATGAAGCGCAGGAATAGCGCCGTGCAGATCACCGAAAAGACGCCCGACACCACGTCGGTCATCAGGTGGAGTGCGTTGCTCCCGGAAGCGTAGAACTGCATGAGCGCAAACGATCCACCCGCACACAGCATCGCCGGCCAGACTTCGAAGACTTCCTTCCATGACCCGCCTTCCATCTTCACGAACGTCGCGACCAGCCAGAAGGGCACGAGAACCGATACGAACGGCAACTGATGGCCCGCCATCGAGGAAAGCGTGACCTGATCGAGTTCGCTCACGGCCGCGAGTGTAACGATCGGCGTGCCGATCGCGCCCCAGGCGACGGGTGCGGTATTGGCGAGCAGGTTCAGCACGGCTGACTGAAATGGCTTGAAGCCGAGGCCCACCATCACAGCCCCTGCGATCGCGACGGGTGTCCCGAATCCCGACGTACCTTCGATGATTGCGCCGAATGAGAAGGCGATCAATACGCACTGCAGCCGCCGGTCGAACGAAATGTGGACGATCGATTCCTTGACGATCTCGAACTTTCCGCTAACAACGCTCATCGTGTAGAGGAACATTGCGGCCAGGACGATCCAGATAATTCCCAGAAATCCAGAAAGGGAGCCGAGCGCAAAGGCCGAGACGGCCGTCACCACTGGCATTCTGAAAACCAGACACGAGACAATGAAGGCGGCGACGACGCCGAAAAAAGCCGCGTAGGGTGCCGGGATGCCCAAATGCACGTTGCCCTGCGCATCGCGATGGCGGTGCAAGGCAATGAAATAGAGTAGCGTCAGAATCGGGATCGCGGCAACGATCGTGGACAGGAATGTATTGCCCAACGGGTCATAGGTCTGCTGGTACATGTTTTTCCTTTTTGACCTTAGGATTTGCACCCTGCTCGTAGTCCGTTCGAGGCTTGTCGAAGCTGTGCTGGCGAGAACAGCGCACAACATTCCAGGACTATTGTGTCCACACGCTCCTTAGATGTTGTGCGCTCGCGGTCCCGCCGTAGCGATAGGCATCCTTTCGTCCGTACGGTCAAACACCTTTTCCGGCTCGTCCGCCTCCTCCGGAGTCTCGTTATCGAGGACCCGGCGCATTCTGGATTGGTCCAGTTCGTTGGTCCACCTGGCGACCACCAATGTAGCCACAGCATTGCCGATGAAATTCGTCAGCGCGCGCGCTTCGGACATGAAGCGGTCGATACCAAGGATAAGCGCAAGACCTGCAACTGGTACATGTCCGACCGCAGACAGCGTTGCCGCAAGCACGATGAAACCGCTGCCCGTAACACCAGCAGCGCCTTTAGAGGTCAGCAGCAAGACGGCTAGCAACGTAAGCTGATGCGTGAGGTCCAGCGGCGTATTCGTCGCCTGGGCGATAAAGATGGCAGCCAGTGTGAGGTAGATCGACGTGCCATCGAGATTGAACGAGTATCCCGTAGGAATGACTAGTCCAACCACTGATTTCTTCGCGCCAAGATTTTCCAGCTTCACCATGACGCGAGGCAGCGCTGCCTCCGACGAGGAGGTTCCAAGAACGATAAACAGTTCTTCCTTGAGGTACTTGATCAACTTCCACACGCTGAAACCATG
>NZ_JARESU010000157.1:0-17346 GCF_046027075.1 Paraburkholderia sp. RL18-085-BIA-A
GACTGCGCAAGCAGTGGGAGTGTTGCAGATGAAACAGCGACGCCGGAATTATTACAGCGAGAAGCAGAAAGCGCTGATGTGGGAACGTTAGCGGAAGGGAGAATCTCTCCAGAAGATCGCCCAGCTTTTTGACCGGAACCACTGGTCAGTACAAGGGATTCTGGCTGAGACAGGCGGGATCCAACCACCACAGAGGCATCGATCGAGATTGGCGTTGACGCTGGCTGAGCGCGAAGAGATATCGCGGGCGCTTGTGGCTGACGACTCGATCCAGTCGATCGCCATGCGAGTGGATCGAGCGCCCTCCACGATATGCCGGGAGATCAAGCGTAACAGCGGACCAGATGGCTACCGGGCAAGCCACGCCGATCAGCTTGCCTGGGACCGGGCGTGTCGCCCCAAAGCCTGTAAACTGGTCGAGAAGCGAACGCTGGCGCACATCGTGGCGGCCAAGCTCCAGCTGGAGTGGTCACCGCAGCAGATTGCCGGATGGCTCAGGCACGTGTACCCAGACAACGAGGACTACCACGTGTCCCACGAGACCATCTATCGCAGTCTCTTCATCCAGGCCCGTGGCGCCTTGAAGAAGGAATTGCTGGAACACTTGCGGCGCACCCGCGCCAAGCGTCGTTCGCGCCACCACACGCAGAAGACTGACGATCACGGCAGGATTCGCGACACGGTATCGATCAGCGAACGCCCTGCGACCGTTGAAGACCGGGCCGTACCGGGCCACTGGGAAGGTGATCTGCTGTGCGGTAGTGGCAGCAGCCAGATCGCAACCCTCGTCGAGCGTCAGACGCGCTACGTCATGCTGGTTAAGATAGCCAGCAAGGATAGCGAAACGGTCATCAATGCGCTCATCAAACATGCCAGCAAATTGCCGCAGGAGCTCTACAAATCGCTGACATGGGATCGGGGAACGGAGATGGCTGGGCACAAACGCTTCACCGTCGCCACTGACATCGCTGTCTACTTCTGCGACCCACAACATCCGTGGCAGCATGGGTCGAATGAGAACACGAATGGACTATTGAGCGTCAGTATTTCCCGAAGGGCACCGACCTGTCAGTGTATTCACAGGCCAAACTTACCGCTGTGGCAAGACGATTGAATGAGCGTCCGCGAAAGACACTGGACTAAGAAACGCCCGCCGAACGATTCCAGCAAACTATTGCATCCACCGGTTGAATCCGCCAGGACATCCTGCCGCTACGACTGCGTAATGCAGATGCACGAGTCCTGTGTCTTTCCGGCAACAACTGAACGCATACGAGCGTTGCGTCCGTTCTATCGAGGGACGGAACTCATTGCACACATCGCTGGAGGCAGAATGATCGGAACGAAAGGCCGAAGAATTTCTTGCATCCGGGCAGGCCGCCCATACCTCCTGCCTGATTTCCGACATCCGCATGCCCGGGATGTCGGGTATCGAGATGCATGAGCGCCTTCGTGCCCAGGGACATGCCCCGGCCACCATCTTTATCAGTGCATATCCGACGCCGGCATTGCAGGCAAAAGCGGCGAGTAACGGCGCACTGGTGTTGCTCCAGAAGCCTTACCAGGCCACTGCACTGACTCACTGGATCTCGGTTGCTCTCGGAAATCCCTAGCGAATCATCGACGCTGTGCAGAAGTGCTAACGCACGACGGCGCTCAATGATGACCGTCGTGGGGCAGGCGGGGCTGGATACCAAGCGATTCGGCCTTGCGAACCAGGTCTGGCACGGAGCGCGCGTTCATCTTGCGCATCACCTGACCACGGTGAACTTTGACCGTGATTTCGCTCAGGTCCATCTCAGAGGCAATCTGCTTGTTCAGCAGGCCGGACAGCACAAAGGCCATCACCTCTTTCTCGCGTGGTGACAGGGATTGGTACGAGGCGCGCAAGCCGGCTAATGCGGCCTCGGCCGCGAGCCGCTCGCTGTCCCGCGCCAGGGCCTGAGCCACTGCGTCGAGCATGTCCTGGTCCTTGAACGGCTTGGCAAGGAAGTCCAGCGCGCCAGCCTTCATTGCCTTCACCCCCATCTCGATGTCTCCATGACCGGTCATGAAGACAACGGGGATACGTATGCCGCTATTGATGATTTCCTGGTGAAAAGCCATGTCGCTTTTCCCGCGGAGCCGTACGTCGAGGATGAGGCAACTCGGCCCTGCGGAGTGAGGAGACCGCAGAAATTCGTCCGGGGACTCGAACGTTTCGACACGCAAGCCTACAGAGCGCATAAGCAGGTCGAGAGCCTGCCGGATTCCCTTGTCGTCATCGACGACATAGACGACCGGACCGTCGTTTCCTGCGGTTTCAGTCCTTACTCGGTGGGTCGGACCAGCAGTCATCTGGGTACCTCGCAAAGCCGGAACGGGATCGCATCACATCGCATAACAGCGGAGTGGGTACTCCGCCATCGCCGGACAGCGCCGCAAACACCACGGTACCTTTCAACAGAATTACCGGCAACCCATCGAAATTACCTACGAGCCAGAGCCATCCGCTGACGAATCGAGGAACGAGCACCGTTTCCCAGTCTGTGCTCCGCCCCGACGACTACTGAAGAATGGCCGACCCTTTCGCGGCCGTTCGCGCTCAGCCTCAGCGTGTATCATGGTCCGCATAGCCTCTGGCCTGACGGAGAGACGCTTGTGGATGTATCGTTCCTCATCGACCCGATTCACAAAACCGTCATCAGCGTGCATGACGGCTATTCCCGTGCTAGCGAACTTATCGGCACAGATTTGACCGATACCGCGACCCTGTGGGGTGATGCTGTCGACTCAGATACCTCGGTACAAGTCATCGTCGCGGACGACAGCCTTACAAACAACAGTATCTCGCGCGGCTTTTTTAA
Organism: Paraburkholderia sp. RL18-085-BIA-A; assembly: GCF_046027075.1. Lineage (NCBI taxonomy): Bacteria > Pseudomonadati > Pseudomonadota > Betaproteobacteria > Burkholderiales > Burkholderiaceae > Paraburkholderia > Paraburkholderia sp. RL18-085-BIA-A. The sequence continues at coordinate 2,847 of NZ_JARESU010000157.1, forward strand.
GGTTACGCTCGCGCTGGAGAACGTAAGACTGGAACGGGTACTTGCGGGAAAAGCAGTACTCAATGCGTATGGCAGCCCACCTCCCGACATTAAGGAGCAAGTCAGAACGCTCAAGGCCGTGCGCGAGCGGGTCAACTTTATCAGCGTTGAAGACGCGTTTCAGTGGTTCGAGGAAAACACTGGCGGCTCACCGTTTTCACTAGAGGGCTAAAGCGGGCTTGGCCTGAACCGGCTTCAGAATGCGGGCCAAACAATGGCCAGAAGCGGAACGACAAGGGCCGTGATAAGCCCGTTAAGGCCAATGCCAATGGCAGCAAACGCAGCCGCGAGACCATTGAGGGGCGCCACCTGCGCCGCAGCGATGCCGCTTCCCGCTACCCCGGCAGCTAGACCATGTGAGCGCCAATCGTCGATGCGGAACCAACGAAGAACAGTTTGCCCAATCACAGCCGCAACGATACCGCCGGCGATGGCCAACGCGGCGGTGAGCGCTGGTACACCACCAACTTCCTGTGAAACGGCCATCGCAATCGGCGTAGTTACCGCTTTGGGAGCCATGGACAACGCGATGTCTCTGCCGCCATCGAGCAGCCAGACGATGACGACACCGCTGACCGTCGATGTGATAGACCCGGCCAGAAGAGCTAAGCCAAGCCCACGCCAGCTTCGTCGAATGTGCTCGGCGTTGAGCGCAAGAGGCACGGCTAGGGCGACCGTAGCGGGTCCGAGAAGAAAGTTGATGAACTGCGCTCCAGCGAAGTATTCGCTGTACGGTGTTCCCGTTATCCGCAACACCGCGACTATGAGCACAATCGCTATAAGCACAGGATTAGCAATTGGCGACTTGCGGCACAGCCGCTGTACAGCTTGCCCGACAGCGAATGCTGCGACGGTCAGCGTTAGCCACAATAGCGGAGTCGGGGCTAGAGGCGTCCAGATTGTCGTGAACATCGTTACGTTTCCTTGCGGTGGCTATCGAACTGCGTAGTGGCTGAAGACCGCTCCGCGCGTCGCATCACTCGATGCATGACCACGCCGGTCACGATGAGGCCCAAAATCGTCGAAATAAAGACTCCAGCCACGATTGGCAGCCACGCCCGCCGCAGCACGCTGAGCTCCGCCATGATTCCGACGCCCGCAGGCACAAAGAGCAGACCCATGTTCGAAACCAGCGTCGAGGAACTTTTCTCGAGCATCGAGGGGCCTGTCTGAGTCTTCGCGAGCCACTGCTTTGCGGGACCGATAAGCGCAAGCGCGAGTATGAACATGCCAACGACCGGACCCGGTAGGGGCAGGTGGAGAAGTCGTCTGAGTACCTCTCCAATCAGTTGGGCACCAATAAGGATGACTATTGCGAACGGCATGGCGGTTTTGCGGATAAATTCCCGGCGAAAGCCGCATGATGAGGTGTGTGGCCGCGGTGGCCACTTATGCTGTTCTTCACCGGAAGCGTTGGTTTGCTACGTCGATGGAACGTAGGGCTCGCGTTCTATCCGTGAGGCATCCTAACCTCGATAGACTGGAAAGATGGTAGGTGAGTAGCCGCTTATGCAGAACGCTCCTTGCGGCAAATCAGTTTTGCAGAAGAGGGATAGCTGAATGCCAAAAGCGTGTGAAGAACGATAGCGTGACACCGGCGTCGTACGCCCACGTGTCCCTCACGTTGCCCGCGAATTTCGGCCCGTTGTCTACGCTGATGGACGAAGGAAGTCCGCGCATCTCGCGAAAGACATTCAAGTAGCTGCTTCACGCGCGAACTGATGCGGCCAAGCCGGCAAGTGCTCCTTCAGTACGTCTGGCACAAATTTCGAGTTCGCTTACAAGTGACCGCGGTTTAATCACGGCAATCACCTTCAAGGAGGCGCGATGCATCTGAGACGACATTTGGCATTGCTGCTGTCAATGGCTGCTTTGGGTTCGACCGGAGCAAGGGCGAGCGAAATTCAATGTACGACCACGCGGCAAACCGTTCTACCGGAGCCTGCCTTATTGGCGCGCGATGCTTACCGCGGCAGACACACCTGCTGATGCATCTGCTGGCAATAAGCGCTCAAGGGGCCAAAAATGACAGCCGCCACATCCGGGTGAAGGTGCTGCTGCTTTCGTCGTGAAGGATTTGACCTGACCGGAGAGCTCGAAGCCGATGTTGTGACTGCGACCCTGGGACGCACCCTTCGAAGCAACGGCGTAGGCAACCGACAGACCCCGGTTGCTCGCCCTGACAGAGCCGCCGTAGACCGACCTGTGATTTGGAATTGCGAGTGACTCGCCGCGCGGCTAACAAACCGTTACAGGAGAAATGCCTGCAGCTTCACCCGTCGGTTTTTTTGGTCGCCTACGATTGCGTGGGTAGTATCGGACCGCTCGGGCGGACTGCGTAACTTGGACTCGTAATACAAAGTAGGTAGGTATGGCTCTGGTTGTGAAACCGAGGCGCCCTGACGGAGCGCCGGCACCCTTTAGACTCAGGCTGCGTCGGATGCTGACTGCACATGAAATCGCGACGCTCTTGCTGCTACTTAATGCGCCTGTCGAGGTGATGGCTGCGACGCCGGACGTAGTGGCGCTTCGCGAAGTCGGGCTGGTCCAACTGGTTGAATCGGAACAAGGTGAAGCCAGGTTCGCACTTACAGCGGAAGGAAATGCCGTGTTGCGCGTGCTTGGCGCTGGATGATTCTGATTCAAAGCGAAATATGAGCGGCCGTGTGGAGCCCGACCAGGGGAACGTTTCAGCGGCCGCCATGCCCGCCTCCGCCGCCATGTCCGCCTCCACCTCCATGTCCACCATGCCATCCACCGTGCCCGCCATGCCATCCGCCGTGCCATCCGCCGTGCCAACGGTATCCGTACCAGTGATAGCCGTACCAGCCGGCCCAGGTGCCGCAATCGCCCCAAATACTGCAGGTTCCGTACCCCGGCCCGTAGAAAGGATAGCCGTAGACCGAATTGTATGGCTGCGCTTCTCCGTATGGCTGTGCATCTCCATATCCTGGTGCGACGGCGCAACCACCCAGGCTCGCTGCCACGGCGAGCAACGCAATTAACTTACGCACGAATCTCTCCCGAAGCTGAGGGCGAGACACGTCGCGGGTGCGGAGAGCAACGGGAGTGGTTGCGGCAGCCGAAACCATCGAAAGAATGCTTGCTGCGAGTGGCCTGTCGGGTGTGCGTTCGGGTTCGCGTTTTGATAGACATGGTGAGTTGAATTTCCTTTCGAAGCTATTTCGGTGCCGTCGCCGTAGCGCTAGTGCCGGGCAAAGACGCTGCTCATGCGCTGGCGGCAGAACAGAAACTTTGGATATGAGTCCTGGCAACGATGGCGTGCAAGAGTTAAGACAGGCTTAAAAAACAGTTACGCCCTTGTAACCACGGCCGGGGCGGTAAACAAAATCGCCCGTTTCCAGGGAGCGAAGCAATCGAGGCGTCACACAGCGCTTCAAATGTATGGGTCTTGCAAGTTGGAAGGTCCGTGGAATCGCCACGTCTTTGCTCGGTGCGTCAACGGCTGGGCGGCGACCGACGTTCTGTCAATTGAATACGAACCGTGACGTAATGCCACATCGCGCGGCGTTGCTTCACGTCCGACCGGGCGAGGCAAGCCGATATCTATTTCAACCCTCGAAGCAGTTGCTTCGAGGGTCTTGCAGGCGCATCGACGTTATCGGCAGCACCGACGCGTTCCCGGCCTCACGTTTTGAATCAGATACACGGCGTCGTAGATGCCGGGTGTTTCGCGTGATTTGAAGTTGATTGCTGTCATCGACGGCCGTTCATGAGAGGTCTGAAGTCCTGTTGAGCGGATGTCGATGAATCATCGTCGATTGCGCGCTAGCGCTGTGGCGACGACCAGCGAAGCACTACTCACGGCGAAAGACAATGGTTACGCGTCCCATTCCGGCGCGAACGGCGGAGTGACGAAGCGGTGGTCCTTCGGCAACACCGCAATGGCGTGCCGGTCATCATCGTCGAGTTTCACCGTCAGCGCGTCGAGATTGGATTTTTGACTTTCGCGGCGTTGAGCCTTGGGAATAACGGCGACCCCGTCCTGTTCCAGCAGCCACGCAAGGGCAACCTGGGCAGCGGTCACGCCATGCTTGACACCGATTCCCTGAAGTACGGGGTCGTTTGCTGCACGGCCTTGTGCAAGCGGGGCATAGGCGACGAGTGGAATGCCTTTCTCGCGCAAGTAGCTCAGCATTTTCGACTGGTCCAGAAAGGCGTGATACTCAATCTGGTGGCAGGCGATGGGTGCGCCGATTTCCTCGATGGCGGTTCGCAGCATCGTCACGTTGAAATTGCACACACCGATTGAGCGAACCGTGCCGTTCTGCAGAAAGCCTTGCATTGTCTCCATGACGACGCCGAGGTCCATGTCACGCGACGGCCAATGCACCATGTACAGGTCGACATAGTCGACACCGAGCTTGCCGAGGCTGGCGTCCAGTGCGCGACGGAGGGACTCCGGCTTGAGGTTCTCGTGCCATACCTTAGTCGTCAGATGCAATTGTTTGCGCGCAAGACCCGAGGCAGCAATTGCGGCGCCTACGGCTTCCTCGTTCTGGTACATCTCGGCGGTGTCGATGTGTCGATATCCGAGCTCCAGTGCACTTTCGACTACCGGCTGACAATCTCCACCCGGCATACGGTACGTGCCGAATCCGAGGCGCGGCAGGTCAATGCCCTGTGTCTTCAAAACTTCCATTGATGCTCTCCCAAGCTGGTTCTGGTCCACAGCGCGAACCGCCGCAGAGTTCAGGAGGACAATTTCGCATTTTTTGATTGTTGAATAAAGTACGTGCTGTTCAAATCACTCGTGACTAAACTATCGGAATGACACGAGCCTCGGAGAGGGGATGACATTTGATGGCCGGCTGTTTTCTGGCATCACCGTACTCGCCGCAGTCGCGGAGAGTGGCAGTTTCGTGCGAGCAGCAGACGCTCTCGGATTGTCGCCATCGGGCGTTAGCCGCGCTGTTTCACGCCTCGAGAATCGGGTAGGCGTGCGGCTGCTTGACCGTACGACGCGCTCGCAGACGCTGACCGACGAAGGGAGACGTCTATATGACGCAGTTGGCCCGCATCTGACAGGCATCGAAGAGGCGGCTTCGGCGGCGTCGGGTTCAGCGAACGTTGTGCAGGGAAAGCTTCGTGTTAACGTCGACCCGTTCTTTTCAAGGACGGTGCTGGCGTCACGATTGCCAGATTTTCTGGCACACCATCCTGACCTCTCGCTCGAACTCATCATGCGCGACGACGTTGGCGACCTCGTGGCAGATGGATTTGACCTCGCGGTGCGTTTTGGACCCCCGCCAATGGGAACCCTGATTGGGCGCAAGCTACTCGAGACGCGCATCATTACGGTCGCATCTCCCCGGTATGTGGCTGAGCACGGGCAGCCAGGAAAACCGGAGGAGGTGAGCAAACATCAGCGAATCATGTTTTATAACCCGGTGACGGCGAAGCCCTTCGAGTGGGAATTCCATCGGGGTAAGAAGGTCACGGAGATACCGGCAGAGGGGCGCCTCCTCGTGTCGGACGTGGAAACCATGCTCGGCGCGTGTATCGCCGGCGCTGGCATCGCCCAGGTGATGGAGATTGGCGTCGAGCAGGTAATGCGTGAGGGCTTGCTTGTGGACCTCTTCCCGGACTGGTCGGACGAAAGATTTCCGCTGTACGCGCTCTTTCCCTCCCGACGCCATCGAGCTGCAAAAGTTGAGGCGTTCATCAATTTCTGCCTCGAGTCATTATCGGCAGCCGCACCCGTTACGCACCGTCAGATAAGCCCCCGGGGGAACGCCGGCAGCGCAAAAACTAAGGCGAGCACCTCGCGGTGAGCATCACGATTGATATCAATGCGGCGCACGAAGTCCAGTCTCTTGCGACACTCACCACTTCGACGAGACGCAGTTGCCCAGTTCGTGCGCAAGACTTCACGCTCCGATTCGGAGTGACTCGTTTTGCCGCAAGGCTCGATACGTCTCGCTGGGCGCTAAATCCGCCGCGGGCTCACTCCTCACTTAGCTCGAGGCGCGCGTTCTGGTTCTTGCCGCCTTTGAGTCGGAAGCCGCAATCCACTAGAGTCAATCAGTTGAAGACTTAGGTGCGGAACGTCTCAGCTGCCTCGCGCAATTGTTGAGTTTTGGCTTCCAGCGCTGTTGCAGCACTTACACCGTCCTGAACGAGTGCCGAGTTCTGTTGAGTCATGCGGTCCATTAGCGAAACCGCAGCGTTGATTTGGTCGATACCAGCGCTTTGTTCGCGAGAGGCATTTGCGATGGCATCGACCAGCTCGGACACCCCCGTCACAGAGCCTAGAAGCTCGACAATGGTTTCTCCTGCAACTTTCACTGCCGTGCCGCTTGAATCCACCTCTGCCGTGACGTCTTTAATCAAGACGGCAATCTCTTTCGCGGCCGTTGAGCTGCGTTCCGCCAGTCCCCTTACTTCCTGAGCCACAACCGCAAATCCACGGCCTTGAGCTCCCGCGCGTGCCGCTTCCACAGCTGCATTCAGTGCGAGCAGATTGGTCTGGAACGAAATGCCTTCGATGACTGAAATGATTTCCCTAATCGGGGCGGAACGCTGGGCAAGACTCTGCATCTGGCGGACTGCATCGGCGGCAGCGCGGTCACCTTCGCGCGCCTTGTCTGAGGCGATGCTAGCAAGCTCGCGAGCCTGTTGCGCGTGGTCGGCGTTTGCCTTAACCGTCGAAGCGAGTTGTTCCATGCTCGCGGAGGTTTGTTCGATACTTGCAGCTTGCTCCTCAGTCCGGCTGGAAAGTGCTGTATTGCCTGCACCAATGCCGGATGTCGTAATTGCGATGGTGTTGGTCGACCACTGGATGTCGCCAATCATCGAAGCCAGCCTCGAGCGCATCAGATTCATTGCATACATTACGCTGCGCGCGTCGCCGTCTTTAAGCGGAACCGCAACGGATAAATCACCTTCAGAAACACGATGGGCGACGCTGGCCGCAACTGCCGGCTCGCTTCCCAGTTGCTGGAAAAGCATCCGCGCCAATGACGCACACAGCAATGCGACCATCGCCACGCCGGCTGCAATGGAGCCAGCAACGACCCATTGCACGAGCCGGCTCGTACGCATCGCGCCGTTGTATTCTTCCTGCGCTTCTGAAAGCTGGGGCTCGCGCAACTTTGCCCCCTCGGACTTCACGGCTGCAGCGGTTGGCTCGATGGTTTGCGTGACAACCCATTGAGCCTCTGAAAGGTTATTAGCCTGAAGCAGAGGAGGCAATCAGTTGGCGCAAGAAAACCATTGAGGAATTCGTCACCAAACGGAGGGTGCGGTCTCGTAACTCCAGGTTGCGAGGCGCGGTCTGTGCCGTTCAACGAAGGTGACATGAGCCGCAACCTCTGTTTCCTGTCTGGACGTCACATCGCCCCGACTACGGGCAGTTTGCGTTCGACTCCGAAGACGTTCAGCAATGCCTGTCTCTGCCTTCGAGATGTCGTCCAGGGACGCTACGGACAGTTGTTCGTCCAGAATTGCGAATGCGAGCCTTTGCGAGGAACGCAGTATGCCAGGCGCACAAGTCTCTGGGAAGGCGACCCGGACGTTCATAGCGCCATCCTGCGCACGTCGCCCGCCGCCAATCCGGTTGGCTGAGGGCGGGCGACGCGATATTCGCTTAACTCAGGAGGGTCATCTGCACGACTTTCACGATAACCAGGCAGACTGCCACGATGAGATAGCCGCGTAGCACACCCATCCAGATGCGTTTGGACAACGTCAGCTTCGGCGCCGGCAGTTGGTCCAGCGGGGGCATGCGCCAGGTTGCCCGCGCGTCTTTCGAATACGCTCGGGCAGCATCGTCGGTTGAGTCATCCGCTGGTTCGCGGCGCAGCTTGCGAGCCGCGAGTGTTGCTGCAAAGCCGACGATGGCCAGCAGTGTGCCGCCAGCGAGCACCTCGAGAATCGTTTCGCCAGCGATGTCCGGGTACATCACCGACGCAGTCAGGATGATGGACAGCATCACGAGCACCCAGACCACCGCACCCGTGAACAGGTTGAGTTTGTTTGAGTTGACCCATGGACCGAGGACGACCTTGTCGTTGCACAGCAGCAGCAAAAAGACCGTTGCGCTGGGAAGCAATACGCCCGCGAGCGTCTGTACCGCTTCAGTCAGCAGACCGAGTGGGCTACCTGGAATCAGTACCAGAGCTGCTGCGGCTGCGATGATGCCAAAGTACACCAGATAGAAACCCTTCGCGTCCGACACGGGGCGATGCAACGAGTGACGAATCCTGAACACGTCGCCGATGGCATACGCGGTCGACAGCGACACTGCCGCAGCACCGATGATGCACGCATCAAGGAGTGCCACGGCGAAGAGGACGGCCGGCGTGCGGCCCGCATATTTTTCCAGGCCAGCGATGACGCCACCCGCGTCCGTGAAATTGCCGAACTCGGGCTTGCCTGCATACAGCGCAGCGCAGAACGAAATCATCGCTACCGCACCAATCATCACGAACACAATGCCAATCGACAAGTCGGCTTTCTCATACTTCATGAAGCGCGGTGTGATGCGTTTATCGATGATGTAGCTTTGCTGGAAAAACAGTTGCCACGGCGCGACGGTGGTGCCGACGATGGCGATGACGAGCAGCATCACGTCGCTGAGTTTCGAGTGTGCGGGCCAGCCGGGAATCAGCAAGTCGCGCGTCATCTGGCCAACCGGCGGGTGAATCGACACCAGCACCGGCACCAGTAACAGACTCAGCACGCACAGCACCACGGCGAAGCGTTCGAATCGCCGGAAATTTCCCGTGCTGACCGCAGCCATTGTCAGCGCCGCCGCAATGCATACGCCGGCAATCTTGGAGACGCCGAAGAAGTCGAGGACGAACGTGATGCCGATGAACTCGGTCACGATGGTGAGCGCATTGAGAATGAACAAATCGACGACGCTGAACGCACCCCAGAATTTGCCGAAGCGTTCGAAGATGAGGCGCGCGTGGCCGACGCCGGTCACCGCGCCCAGTCGCAGCACCATTTCCTGGTTGACGAAGAGGACGGGTACCAGCAGCAGCATGGTCCACAGCAATGTGGTCCCGTAGTTCTGCCCCGCCTGCGTGTAGGTCCCGAAGGCGCCTGCATCGTTGTCGCCAACCATCACGATAAGGCCTGGGCCCAGGATGGCCAGCAGTGTACGGAAGCGGGCCCACCAGTTGGTGCGCGGGGCAGTGTCGTGGTGGGCGATGGTGCCCAGAGCACCCTTGATGTCCCCGAGGTGGGCGTCATCAAGCACGGCGCTGCGTGGCGGTGAGACATTCGCTGGAGTAGACATTTTGCTTTCTTCCCTGATTGTCGTTATTGAAAGGAAAATGCGCACCTCCGGCATACGTAAGGGCGTGTGTCGCCGAGTGGCTGCGTCGCTTGCGTATGGCGGAAAAGAGCGCGCGAAGTTACGAAATGAGGATCTTCAGACGCTGCCAGAGCGCTGCGAACCCGTGCGGTTCGCGGGCGTGCAGCGCGAGCATGGCGTCGTAGTGGACGCGTGATTCCTGGACGTGCGGCAGTTGTGGCAGGAGGAGGGCGAAGCTCATGATGTTTCTCCGGGCGTCTGGCTTGACGCGGTTCGCGGAAAGCCAGCAGACATGGAGGTCGGGCGCACTATGCGTCGCATCGACGAACGTCTACTCGCTTTCCTCAGGCAAAGGTAAAGGTGAGTGGCATAAGGGATAACTGTCACTGTCCGGCATGGCGGCTCCTTATCGGCGATTGCTAGGCACGCGTTTATCCACGCGTCCACTGCGCCGCCAGTGATTCGGGAGGGCGCGAACGGACGCAGCCGCGAGCTGACGCATCGCGACGCGGTACCACACGGACGCGCGCAATCGCTGCGTCTATATGGCGCTATCAAGGTGCACGGAGAGAGTGACTACGGCGCGCACCGTCTGCCTGCTGGCAAGACGGCGGCTGGGAAAGGAGAGCGCGGACGTCCTGCCGGTCAGGCAGCGAAACTGTTCGAAAGTTGACTACTGCAGGTGTCCAAGGCATCAGCCCCGTTTGTGAAGACCTTTAAATTTTAAGTGGTCCGAGAATTTGAAGTCAACATCAATCGGTAAGCAGAGCCAATATAATTTTTAAACCCCACGTCAGGATGCGTGACCAACACCAGAGCGCGCTCGCGTCTTTCAGAATGACAGGCAAGAAAGGTGATGAAGGGCGCAGATGCGGCTGCGAATGTGAAACCGGATCATTTGTCCGCTGACTTCGTCAGAGGATTCGCAGTGCGATGTCTTTTGTGCTTTTTTTGCTTGTCGTTTTACATGCATGCCGAATACAATCCGCCCGTCGCATCAAAAGGAGTCCCTCGTGGACGCATGCTCTAGTAGTGGAAGTCCGATGCCGGCCTGTGCCGGCGACATAACCGCGAGATAGCCGCCGCAGGACCACTGCTTCGCCGCTAACTCGCTCTGGTCGGGTTGGCGCGCTTCACCACTGACTGGCTTCTGCCGGTCTGTCAGCAGCACGCTCCCTCTGTTTGACCGCCTTTCGCAAATCCGCGTTTGCGAGATGCAGTCACGTCTTCATACGTCGGCCGGCTTCGTCGGGCTGGACGGGAGTGGGCTTATGTTCGTTAAAGCTATTGTTGCGTTTTTCGGTGGCGCGGTGCAGGTGCCACGCCCGATGCCCTCTGCTTCCCGGGCACTGTCGGTGCACGTCCGGGAGAACTGGGCAGTGCGGATTGCCGCATGTGCGGCCCGAACCCATTTTCCTGTAGCGCCGGCCGCGGACCGGGCGACTGCCGCAAATGGCTGTGCACTCCGGCACGCCGGTAGCACTTGCAGGTCCGCAGTCAACCCGCTGCGCTACGTCGGAAAGATGGTCGCGCGTGCAGCGCCGCGGGCTGCCTATGTGGGCGGTCCATTAACGCCGACCGGCTACGCGATTCTGTCGATGACGGTCGCCGCCGTCGCGATGGTCATGATGCTGTCCACCTCGTCCGTTGGTAACGAACTGGGCCGTGCGTTACGACTGAGCTGGTGGTTTTCCTGAACGGGGACTGGGTTCCAGGTTCGATCACTCCACACGTGACGCATCCATAAAACGAACCGATTCTTCCACCTGATTACCTCGGCTCCATCTGTCATGAAGAAAAACATGAAGACCAGGCTTCTGACGTCTGGTGGACCCATCAGCCTCACCTTGCTGCTGTCTCTCGGTGTCGTGCCGCCTGCTCTCGCTCAGGCCAGCGGTGAAGCGGCGCCTCCTGCAACGCTGGCTCAAGGTGCACCGTCATCGTCCCTGGCCGGAACGAACAATGCGTCGGCCGTAGACCAAACGCCGCCCGCACCGACCGGGTTCTGGGACCGCTCTAACCTGTTCGGCGACATGGGAGGAATACGTCCCTGGCTCGGCAACTATGGCGTAACGGTGAGCCTCCAGGAAACCAGCGAATATCTGAACAACCTGTCCGGCGGGGTGAAGCGTGGTGGCGCCTACGATGGGCTGACCCTGTTCGGCCTGGTCGTTGATACGGAAAAAGCGGTGGGGCTGCCGGGCGGCACCTTCAACGTGTCAGCGCTGCAGATTCACGGCAGTAGTCTGAGTCAACGCAACCTGCTGACTCTGCAGAGTGCGAGCGGCGTCGAAGCCGCCGACGCGACGCGACTGTGGGAGCTCTGGTATCAGCAATCGCTGGTCGGCGGGAAGGTGGATGTGAAGGTTGGGCGGCAGAGTCTCGACCAGGAGTTCATGGTGAGCCAGTACGCGACTCCGTTCATGAACGCGACATTCGGATGGCCCGTGCTGCCGTCGGTCGACATGCCGGCGGGCGGCCCGGCCTATCCACTCTCGTCCTTGGGTGTGCGCGTACGCGCGAAGCCATCAGACCCGTGGACCTTACTGGCCGGCGTCTTTGACGGAAATCCGGAGGGCAGCGGCGCTGGAGACCCGCAGAAACAGAACAGCCACGGCACGAATTTCAATCGGGGCAACGGCACGCTGTTCATCGGTGAGGTGCGGTACGCGATAAACCAATCGTCAGCGAATTTGTCGGACGCGCGACCAACGGGGCTGCCCGGCACATATAAGCTTGGGTTCTGGTACAACACCCAGCGTTTTGCGGACCAGCAATTCGACAACACCGGCCTGTCGCTGGCGAATCCCGCAAGCACAGGCATCCCACAAAGCCATAGCGGCGATTACAGTTTCTACGCCGTTGCCGACCAGATGGTCTGGCGCCCGAGCGCGGACAGCCCGCAATCGGTCGGAGTCTTCGCCAGAATCATGGGTGCACCCGGCGACCGGAATCTGGTCGACCTGGGCGTGAACGCAGGTGTGACATTGAAAGCTCCTTTCAAGGGGCGCGACAACGACGTTGTCGGCCTGGCCGTGGGCTACGCGAAGATTGGCTCGCATGCACGCGGACTCGACAGCGACACGGCCGCTTTCACCACGCCGGGGTATCCGGTGCGCAGCGCTGAAACCATCATCGAGGCGACGTACCAGTATCAGGTCACGCCCTGGTGGCAGTTGCAAGCCGACTTCCAGTACGCGTTCCGGCCGGCGGGCGGTATTCCGAATCCGGAGAACCCGTCGCAGCGTGTGGGCAATGAAGTGGTGCTGGGTGTGCGTACCAACATCGTGTTCTGACCAGTTCAACAGGGGCCTGCGCCGGTGTCTGCGAGACGGTGTGTCGGCGCGCGGACCCAAATCGGTATGAGAACCGTTGACGTTCTCGGTTAGGCCGCGTTTTAGGGGCTTTGTGATTCAGGTTTCCTGAATCAATTACGCTACGTAGTGGCGAACAAAAATAGGCAAGTACTTCACGATGGCATCGAAACACGAAATCAAGCGTTTCAGGGCAAACCTCTCTGATGAACTTCATAGTGCTGCGCTATACGAGACGCTTGCAAAGGTCGAGGAGGATGAAATCCGCAAGCAGGTCTACGGCGACCTGGCCAAATCAGAGCGTGACCATGCGCAGGTGTGGGCGGAAAAGCTGAGAGCCAACGGGGTCCGCCCGAAGGGAACCGGGCAGGCCGTCAAGACACGCCTGATGAAGACACTGGTCCGCTTGTTCGGCGCGGGTTTCGTATTGCCCACGCTTGCTGCGGCGGAGTACGCGGACCGGAACAAATATCACGGGCAACCGGATGCGGGGCGCATGTCGGCCGACGAGCATCACCACGCCGCAGTGGTCCAGACGCTGGCTCATGGCGGCGACCCGGACATGTCGCAAGGCGCGCGCATCGCCGCAGCGGAGTCATGGCACAAGGGGGTGTCGTCGGGGAACGACCTGCGCGCAGCAGTACTCGGCGCGAACGATGGCCTCGTCTCCAACTTCTGTCTGATTATGGGCGTGGCGGGTGCGGGAACGGGCAACAAGGCAATCCTGCTGACAGGGCTGGCCGGGCTGATAGCCGGAGCGTGCTCAATGGCGCTGGGTGAATGGCTTTCGGTGACCAACGCGCGGGAGTTGGCTAGCACCCAGATTGCTAAAGAAGCCGACGAACTCGAGACTTCGCCCGAGGCCGAAGAGCACGAGTTGGCGCTGATTTATCGTGCGAAGGGGCTCGAAGCCGATGAGGCGAAGCGCGTGGCATCGCAGATGATGCGCGACAAGGACAAGGCCCTTGATACGTTGACACGGGAGGAGCTTGGACTGGACCCGGCGGAGCTGGGCGGGAATCCGTGGTCGGCTGCTGGCGTCTCCTTCTGCCTGTTCTCGGTCGGTGCCATTTTCCCGGCGATGCCGTTCTTATGGACGCAAGGATTCCACGCTATTGTGCAGTGTATCGTTCTGAGCGCGCTTGCGCTCGCATCGATCGGAGTCTTCACGTCATTGTTTAACGGACGAAGCGCGGCATTCTCCGCATCGCGCCAGGTTGCCATTGGACTTGTCGCCGCCGCTTTCACGTTCGGCGTTGGCCGGCTCCTGGGCGTGTCTGTCTCGTAGTGCCTGTCTACCCGGAGGCGCTGCTTCGGGATTAGCGAGTCAGTCGCCCTGATTACACTGTGCACTCCCACGCTAGGGCTCTGATGTGCTGGACCCGACGCCAAACTTGAGCCTGCACATGCATGGATTTCGGAAGAGCGTTAGCGAAGGTGGACATGAAAGCGGCTCCCCGTCTGAAACTCAAGGCGCAACTGACTGTCCTGCTGGTGGCCGGATGCATGACGGAGATGTGCGAATGGGTAATTTCCATTGCCGCAGGGTTGACCGTGGGCGACATGTCGCCAACCGCTTTCGTTGTGTCTGGCGGGGGCAACGGTGTTGCTGGCGCACCGATGGATTCTGGTGGGCGTGCGCAAGGCGTTCGATAAAGGCGTCGCGCAACACCACGTGGTGCTGGAAGGCAGTCCACCTCACATCATGCAGATTGAGCGTACCTTCCCAGGGCGCTGGCTGGCGATCCTGTATATCCAGTTGCACCCTGAACTGATTGATGAAGGCGCCTGACCAACGCGCGACCCGCAGGCCTTCCAGTTTGCATCTCTGAAAACCACGGGGTCCTTCAGAGGTTAATCT
>NZ_JARESU010000158.1:0-17158 GCF_046027075.1 Paraburkholderia sp. RL18-085-BIA-A
TTAAAGATCGATCCGCCCAACGTTCGCCGGCACCCGTTTCAACTACCCGGTACCGCGTCCGTTCTGCGTCGCTGCATCAGCAGCAGAGAAACGAGATTATGGAGACCGGCCAGCGACCCGTCAACCCCCTTCTGTGAATTTTCTTTTAGACCGAACGAGCGGCCCGCATGGCAATAGCGTGTCGCCGGCTTGGTAACAGCGAAAATTAGTTAGTCATCCGATTCAATCTCGACATTCGTCCGGAACAGGAAGCAACCAGCCGACCGGCCGCGGCGACAGCGCAATTAAAGTTTGCGTCCCCACGGCCGTCAACCAGGTTATCCCGCCACTTAAACAGTTGCCGACCATGGACACTCCTGTCGAGGAACACGTCGAGGAAAACTCGCCCGCCGCGCTATCGCCGGCGCTCAGTCCGGTAGCGGTGCCAGTTGGCACGCCCCTCGACTGGCCGATCGTCGACGGCGACGGCACATTGCTTTTCGCCAGCGGGACCATCCTCGCGACCACAAACGAGCGTGAGTTCCTGTTCGGCAACTTTCATCCGCAGCGCGGCGACCTGCTGGACACGGTCGTCCCACCGCCGTCCGAAACCGTCCGGCCGGCGGACTCAAGCAGTTCGCTGACACTCAGAGACATGCATCTGGAAATAGGCGCATTGATCGGCATGCGCCCGCAGCTCGTCAGCGCCGCGCCGATGCACCCGTGCCGCATCATCGGCTTCGCGCCGAATCACGCGCTCTTTGTCACGCCGCCGATGCACGAGGGCCGCATGCTGCCGCTCGGGCTCGGCGAAAACATCGAGATCGTAGCGATTGCGAGCCACGCCGTGTTCCGATTCGTCTGCACGGTCGAAGCAATCTGCCGCGCACCATTCGACTACGTCGTGCTGTCCAGGCCCGGCGCGGTCCGCCGTCTGCGCGAGCGCAAGTCGATCCGCGTGCGTGCACACCTGGCGGTGCGCTTCGGTCTTGGCGAAACGGGAGAATCGTATGAAGGGCTCGGCTGCGCGAAAGGCATCAGCGCACTCGGCATGTCGTTGACCGCCTCGTGGACCCTCGGCGCGGTCGGTGAGCGGCTGCGAGTCGCCTTCCGCCTGAAGTCGGCGGACCTCGATACGGAGATCAAGACCAGCGCCATCATCCGCAATGTGCAAAAAGGCAACGGTCCCGGCGCGCCTTCGCATCACGGGCTCGAATTCGATCGACTCGACGCGGCTCAGCAGATGGCGATGAAAGTCTACGTATTCGACCGGCAGGACGACGTGCTGTACTGGTCGAACGGCTTGAAATAAGCAGTGCGGAAACGGGCGGGCGGCGCACCGCACGCGCCGTTCAGCCAACCAGCTCCTCTGGCATGAAACATCGCGCGCCCCACGCCTGCGCAAGCGCCGCGCAGCGGCCCAGCCGGATCGCCTCGCGCTCGAAATCGACGAATACGACCTCGTCCGCCGCGAGCGGGCGAGCGGGCTCGTCGCGTGTGCGGCCGTCGGTCAGAACCCACAACCAGCGCTGCTGGGCTGGCCTGAGCCGCGCACTACGTTCCAGCAGCTGCGCTGCCCGGCGGATGCCTGCACCCAGCGGCGTGCCGCCGCCACCGCCTACTGGACTGAGCCACCGCTCGTTCCACCAGCGCGGCACAGCCGGGCCGAAGCGCAGGTCCACGCCAGCACCGCCGAAACAGATCAGCGCAGCCTCGTCGCGCACGGCGCTCGCGCGGTCGAACAGCGCAATCAGCAGCCCCTTCGCGAGCGCGAGGCGCTGCCCGGTCAGCATGGAGCCGGAGCAATCGAGCACGAAGCAATGCAGCACGCCGCCGCGCGGCGCCTCGCGCACGAAACGCAAATGCTCCGCACGCAGCGCGTCCTGGCGCATCGCGGCGAGGGTCTGCGGCCATGCGATGCGTTTGCCCGGCTGGCCGCGCGAATTGACCCGCGAATTTAGCCACAAATGGTCGCGCGAATTCGCGCCTGCGCGTTGCCGCCATCGAAAACCGCTGCGCGAGTCAGCGGCGGCGCCCTTCCGATGGCTCAGCGTTTTTTTACGTCAAGCGGCAACACCCGTTTGACGTGCGTGGTTGCGGCGGGCCCGGGCGGCAGGTAGCCCCAATCGCTCTCGCCCGCAACGGCGGGCGACGGCGCGGCGTCCACCGCGGATGCGGGCGACCGGTCAGAGCCGGAAGCCGTTTGCGGCCGCGCTTCGCCGTTACGCGTGTGGCCATCTGCTTGCCCGTCATCCTGACGACGCTGCCGGCGCCGATGAATCAACACCGCTTCAGCGACGCACTCCACATGCTCCACCGTCACCGCCCCCGCCTGCTCCAGTGCGGCCAGCGCGCGCGCCGCGCGCAACATCACGAGATCGGCACGCAGGCCATCCACGGCCGCGTCGATGCACAACGCGCTGACACGCGCATGCACGGCGTCGTCGAACGCGAGTTGCGGCAGCGCTTCGCGCGCCGCCCGAATCCGCTCCGCCTGCGCCGCCTGCTGCTCCGCGTAGCCCGCACGAAACCGTTGCGGATCAAGATCGAACGCGAGCCGCGCTTTCACGATCGCCTGACGCACCCGCGGCTCGAAGCAATTCAGCAACTCGACCATCAAGCCGAAGCGGTCGATCAATTGCGGCCGCAACTCGCCTTCCTCGGGATTCATCGTGCCGATCAGCACGAAGCTCGCGTCGTGGCTGTGCGACACGCCATCGCGTTCGACGGTATTCACGCCGCTCGCCGCCGCGTCGAGCAGCGCATCGACGAGCGCGTCGGGCAACAGGTTAACTTCATCGACATACAGCACGCCCTGGTGCGCTTTCGCGAGCAGGCCCGGCGAAAACCGCACCGAGCCGTCGCGCAGCACGGTTTCGATATCGAGCGTGCCGATCAGCCGATCCTCGCTCGCGCCAAGCGGCAGATTCACCAGTTGCCCTTGCGGCAACAACTCCGCGAGCGCGCGCGCCGCGGTCGACTTGGCCGTGCCGCGCGGCCCGCTGACCAGCACGCCGCCGAGCCCGGGGTCGATCGCCGCCAGCAACAGTGCCTGCTGCAACGGCGCCTGGCCGATCAGCGCGGCAAACGGAAAGGCGGGCCGCTGGATGGGTCGCCCGGCCGCCTGATGGGTTGCTGCCGGCTTTGCTGCATTCATGTTTGGCTTCCTTCGATCTGCTGCTCGCTCGCGAGCAGATGCTGTTCGACTTGCGCGCGATAGTCGCCCGGCGCCTGCCATAAACCGCGCTGCATCGCTTCGAGCAGACGCTCGCAGATCGAATGCAACGCATGCGGGTTATGCCGTTGCAAGAATTCGCGGGTATCGGCGTCGTTCAGGTAAGCATCGGTGACGAGCGCGTATTGATGATCCGCGATCACGCGCGCCGTCGCGTCGTAACCGTACAGATAGTCCACGGTCGCGGCGATTTCGGCCGCGCCCTTGTAGCCGTGACGCTTCACGCCATCGAGCCATTTCGGATTGACCACGCGCGAGCGAATCACCCGCGCGATCTCCTCATGCAGCGTGCGCACGCGCGGCGCGGCCGGATTACTGTGATCCGCGTGATACACGCTCGGCTGAGTGCCGGCCAGATGCCGCACCGCCGCGACCATGCCGCCCTGAAACTGGTAATAGTCGTTCGAATCGAGCAGGTCGTGTTCGTGGTTGTCCTGGTTCTGCAGCACCACGTCCAGCGCGGCGAGGCGCGCGCCGAACGCATGGCGCGCCTCTTCGCCGGCGTTCTTTTGCGTGTACGCGTAACCGCCCCACGCCTGGTACGCATTGGCCAGATCGGCATCGGTTTGCCATTGCCGCGTGTCGATCATCTCCTGCAGACCCGCGCCATACGCGCCGGGCCTCGCGCTGAACACGCGCCAGCCGGCGCGCTTGCGCGCCTCGGCGGGGTCCATGCCACGGACGACGAGCGCATCGCGTTCGCGCTGCACGCGCGCGCGGATCGGGTTCAGCGCTTCGGGTTCGTCGAGTTCGGCGACCGCCTGGACGGCGGCGTCGAACAGGTGCATCACGTTTGCAAACGCGTCGCGAAAGAACCCCGACACGCGCAACGTGACGTCGATACGCGGCCGGTCGAACGCCTCGA
Source organism: Paraburkholderia sp. RL18-085-BIA-A (assembly GCF_046027075.1). Lineage (NCBI taxonomy): Bacteria > Pseudomonadati > Pseudomonadota > Betaproteobacteria > Burkholderiales > Burkholderiaceae > Paraburkholderia > Paraburkholderia sp. RL18-085-BIA-A. The sequence continues at coordinate 4,080 of NZ_JARESU010000158.1, forward strand.
TCGGCATGATCTCGAAGTCGGTCACACGATGGCTGCCTGGCGCCCATTTGGGCCGCACGCCCAGCAGCGCGAGCGCCTGAGCGACGTCGTCGCCGCCGGTGCGCATCGTCGCGGTGCCCCACACCGAGAGTCCGATCGCGCGCGGATAATCGCCGTGCTCCTGCAGATGCCGCTCGATCAACTGCTGCGCGGATTTCAGTCCGAGCGACCACGCGGCTTGCGTGGGAACCGCGCGCGTGTCGACCGAATAGAAATTGCGGCCGGTGGGCAGCACGTCGGGCCGCCCGCGCGATGGCGAACCGCTCGGTCCCGGCGGTACGAAACGTCCTTCGAGGCCGCGCTTCAGTTGCAGCATTTCCTGCGGACCGCATGCGTCGAGCCGCGGCAGCACATCGTCGCGCAAACGCGCGATGACCTGCTCCGCTTGCGGCAACGTGCCGGCTGGCGGTGTCACGCGTGATGTCGGGCACGGCGCGTCGTCCACATCGGGGCGATCGCGGCACACGCTGCTCAACAACTGCGTAGCCAGCAGCTCCAGCCGCTCGCGCGTATCGCCGCAATGCCGCCAGGGCGCATCGCTCGCCTGCTGCAACACTTCGGGACGCGGGCCTTCCCACACTGCCGACCAGTCCACCGACAACGGATCGAACAGATGGTCCATGCGCAGATCGCGCGCCAGCGCGTCGATCAAGCCGGCCTTGCCGCCTCGCCCATCGCCGACCGGAAAACGCCCCAACGCCAGCAGCGTGTCGCGCCGCTGCACCCCGCCGGGCGACTGCCCGAACGTGTGCAAGCCATCGCGAATCTGCGCTTCCTTCAACTCGCACAGCCATGCATCGACGCGCGTGAGCAGCGTGTCCTCGTCGTCTAGCCCGTTCGGCGCGGCGAGGCTCAGCTCCTCGTGCAGCTTGTGCTTGACGATGGTCGCGAGAATCGTGCGCCGCAACAGCTTCGAGCGGCGTGGATCGACCATCAGCGCTTCATAGTATTCGTCGACCTGGCGCTCGAGGTCCTGCAACGGCCCATAGCTTTCCGCGCGCGTGAGCGGCGGCATCAGGTGATCGACGATGACGGCCTGTGCGCGGCGTTTGGCCTGACTGCCCTCGCCCGGATCGTTGACGATGAACGGATACAGATGCGGCATCGGCCCGAGAATCAGATCGGGCCAGCACGCATCGCTCAACGCGACGCTCTTGCCGGGCAGCCATTCGAGATTGCCGTGCTTGCCGACATGAACGACCGCGTCGATGCCGAACTGGTGACGCAGCCAGAAATAGAACGCGAGGTACGCATGCGGCGGCACCAGCTCGGCGTCGTGATAGCTCGCGTAATCGCCCTGCTCGCGCGAACGCGACGGCTGGATGCCGACGAACACCTGCCCGCAGCGCCAGCCCGCGATCATGAAACGGCCGCGGCGCAACGTCGGGTCCTGCTCGGGCGCGCCCCAGCGTGCGTTCAATGCGTGCCGCGCAGCGGCGGGCCATGCGTTGAAGTGCGTCAGATAGTCGTCGAGCGCGAGGCTTTGCAGCGCGGGGCGCAGATCGCGGACCACCGGATCGTTGGTCACGCCCTCGGTGAGCTTCTTTAACAGCGCGTCGCCGTCCGCGGGCAATTGCGCGAGACGATAGCCCTCGTCGCGCAGCATCGACAGGATGCCGACCACCGACGCCGGCGTATCGAGCCCCACGCCATTGCCGATGCGCCCTTCGCTCATCGGATAGTTGGCCAGAATCAACGCGAGCTTCTTGTCCGCGTTATGGAGCGAACGCAGACGGCACCAGCGGCGGCTCAGTTCCGCGAGAAAGCCCACACGCTCGAGGTCCGGCTGATAACGGACCACATCGACCTGGGTATGAGGACAGCGATAGGCGAGCCCTTTGAAGCTGATCGCGCGCGTGATGATGCGGCCGTCCACTTCCGGCAGCGCGATATGCATCGCGATATCGCGCGAGTTGAGGCCGTGGTTGTCCTTGAGCCAGTCGTCGCGATTGCCGCCGCTCAGGATCACCTGGAACACCGGCGCGTCGCCAGCGAGCGCGAGCGGCTCGGGGTCGTCGATCGCGGACGCGGCGAACGCGGTCGTGTTCAGCACCAGCGCGACCTCGTGTTGCGCGCACAGCGTCTGCACGATTTCACGGCTCACCGCGTCCTTCAGCGACGTGATTGCGATCGGCAAAGGATTGAGACCTTGCGATTCGAGCGCGTCGATCAGCGCGTCGAACACCGCTGTGTTGGCCGCCTGAAGATGTGCCTTGTAGAACAGGATCGCCGCGACGGGCGCACCCGGCTGCCAGCGCGCCTGCCAGTCGGCGATGGTCGGCGTATCGTGTTTGGGATGGTAGAGCGACGCGGCCGGCAACGCGCGCGGCTGCGCAGGCTCGCGCCCCCAGCCGAACGCGCGATGCGCGATACAGCGCAGAAACGCCTCGGCATTTTGCGGACCGCCTTCGCGCAGATAGCGCCACAGCTGATGACACAGCGCGGCGTCGGCGGTGCTGCGCGCGAGCAGGTTCGGATCTTCCTGCAAGTCGCCGGAAAACATCGCGAGCGTCTGCTGCTTGCGCTGCGCGAGCGCGACGACCTGTTCAATGCCATACGGCCAGTACGCTTCGCCGCCGAGGTGATCGACTACCACCACGCGCGCGTGCTGCAACACGTCCTCGACGTAGAAGTCAACCGAGGCCGGTTGCCGCAGATACGTGACGTTCGCGAGCCGCACGCTGGGGCAGCCCTCGCCCAGCCGCGGGAACACGCTCGCGAGCAATGACAGCGTGGTGTCGGCGGAACTCAGCACCACGATATCGGCGGGCTGCTGATCGATACGGATCACGCCTTGCGTATCGTCGACAAAGCCGCCCGGCGTGGTGCGCAGCAGATGCATGAGCGCTTACGCCTCGCGTGCTTCGGCGCTCGACCACATGCCGAGCGCCGTATCGAACGCGCGTTGCAGCGCGGCCCGATCGAGGTCTTCGCCGATCAGCACGAAGCGGCTTTGCGTGCCTTCGCCAGCTAGCCAGCGCCGGTCGAAGTAACTATCGAAGCGCCGCCCCACGCCCTGAATCACAAGCCTCATCGCCGCGCCCGGCAATGCCGCGAAACCTTTGACGCGGTAAATCGTGTTCGTTTCGACAAGGCCTTGCAGCGCGGCGATCACCGCTTCACGCGAAGGCGCGTTCGCATGCACGACCACTGAATCGAATTCGTCGTGGTGATGATCGGCGTCGTCGGCGGAACCGTGGTGATCGTGGCGCAGGTGGATCGTTTCTTCCGAGGCCGCTTCGAGACCCAGAAGCGTGTGCAGATCGAGCTGCCCCATATGCGCGCGCACGATCTTCACCTGCGGCGGAATTTCTTCGCGAATCACGGCTTCGACCGCGCTTTGCTGCGCATCGTCGAGCAGATCGGTCTTGTTCAGAATCACCAGATCGGCCGCGGACAACTGATCTTCGAACAACTCGTGCAGCGGTGACTCGTGGTCGAGATTCGGATCGGCCTTACGCTGCGCATCCACCGCAACGGGGTTGTCGGCGAACTGACCGCTTGCGGAAGCGGGGCCGTCGACCACCGTCACGACTGCATCGACGGTGAAGCTGTTCTTGATCTGCGGCCAGTTGAACGCCTGCACCAGCGGCTTGGGCAGCGCGAGCCCGGAAGTCTCGATCAGCACATGATCGATCTGCTCGCGGCGCTCCACGAGCCGTTCCATCACCGGGAAGAACTCTTCCTGCACGGTGCAGCACAGGCAGCCGTTCGCGAGTTCATACAGTTGGCCTTCGGTCTCGACGCCGTTTTCGTCGCAACCGATCCCACAACCCTTGAGGATTTCCCCGTCGATGCCGAGTTCGCCGAATTCGTTGACGATCACCGCGATGCGCTTGCCGCCCGCATGCTGAAGAATGTGCCGCAGCAGCGTGGTCTTGCCGCTGCCGAGAAAGCCCGTGACGATGGTGACGGGGATCTTGCGCATTTGAGTTTGCATCGTGAGGTCCATCCGTAGGCGTTGCGCCAGCGTGCCGGCGTGTGTGCCCGCTTGCCTGCATGAGGCGGCGCGGCGAAGCTGCGCGGGGCGCACGCGCTGCAAGCCGGAACCGTCACGACACGACATACGGGGACGAACGACGGCGTTGCCGCCACAACTTAAAAAACGCGTAACAGCGCGGAAAAACGCGCAGAAAGTGGGAATGAGATCATGAACGTGCCGTCGCATCCCCGCGACGAGCGTCCTGCGTATTCTGGCCGGTATCCGGGCTGGCGAAAGCGCCGCTTCCCCTTCCCGGGCGAGTGATTTCTCGCCCAGTGGTGATATGCCGACGCGGCCTTGCGCGTGGACATCGAAGCCGGCTCCGCGGCACCTGGCGATGAAGCCGGCGCTGCTTTTCGCTTACCGTTGCGGGGGCAGCACAGGTTGGCCCGGTCCAAAGCAGGCGGGCACCCTGTTTCCCGTTTAACTGCATGCGCACGAGCGCGCACACGAGCACCAAAGTGCGTGCGAGTGTAGGCCCGCAGCCTTGCGCCGTCAAGGAAACGCCCGCCTCGCGCGCTTATCGGGCGGGGCGCCATGTGCTATCGTATGCGCGCGTTTGGTGCCCGCACATGCATTCGCGTGTGCAGTTAAACGGGAAACAGGCCGCGCGAGATGCGCTCAACCTGTGCTGTCCCCGCAACGGTAAGCGACCTGCGACGCCAGATTCATTTCTGTTGCGCCGCGCATGCGTTTTCAATGCCACTGTCCGACGAACCGGACGGGAAGGCAAAGCGCATGAGGCCGCCAGCCCGGATACCGGCCAGACGCGGAGGCGGCGAACGTCACGCCGCCGGCCGCCGGAATCCGCGAGGGACGGATGTGAAGGCGCTGATGCACGACGTCGCGCGTGGGCTGGTGTTTTCCCGGGGAAAGCATTGCAAGCCGCTTGCTCGTCGAGCCCGAATCCGTGGCACCGCATGACCTCGATATCCGCCGTCCGGCGCTTCTTCGCACTTTGCCTGTTCCCGTCAGTCACGCCATGGCGCGCGCCATGCACGCCGCGATGACGCGCGCGTGGCTGATCGGCGCGGGCCCGGGCGACGTCGAACTGATGACGCTGAAGGCGACCCGCGCGCTCGCGCAAGCCGACGTGGTGCTGGTCGACGATCTGGTGAATCCCGACGTGCTGCAATTCGCGCGCGCCGATGCGCTGGTCGTCTACGTCGGCAAACGCGGCGGGCATCCGTCGACGCCGCAGGCCGGCATCGTCGCGCAGATGCTCGAGCATGCGCGCGCCGGACGCAGTATCGCGCGGCTGAAAGGCGGCGATCCGTTCGTATTCGGCCGGGGCGGAGAGGAACAGCAGGCGCTGCACGCGGCGGGCATCGAGGTGGAAGTCATCAACGGCGTCACGGCGGGGATCGCGGCGCCCGCGGCGATCGGCATTCCGGTCACGCACCGCGACTACGCGCAGGGCGTGGTGTTCGTCACCGGACACGGCGCGGGCAGCGGCGAGCCGGATTGGGCCGCGCTCGCCGCCACGCGCATGACGCTGGTGATCTACATGGGCATGCGGCGGCTCGCCGAGATCGTCGGCGCGTTGCTCGCGGCCGGTATGGGCGGCGACACGCCGTGCGCGGCGATCGAGTCGGCGACGCGCCCCGGGCAACGTCACGTGCTCGCGCGGCTCGGCGAATTTGCCGACACCGTCGCGCGCGCCGGACTCGGCTCGCCGGCGATCGTGGTGATCGGCGGCGTGGCGTCGCTCGCGCTGGCGCGGGCAGCGGCGCACGCCGAAGAGGCTGATGGGGTCGAGGTTCACGCCGCTGATGCGGTAGCCCCCGTCCAGACGCACGGAACGGGCAGCCAATGAAAACGCTGAGCGTCGGCATTGGTTGCCGCTTGCACAGTTCGGCCGAGCAGATCGAAGCGGCGGTGCGCGCCGCGCTCGGCGCACGTGCATTCGATCAGATTAGCGTAGTCGCCTCGGTCGATACCAAAGCCGACGAGGCAGGTCTACTCGCGTTCTGCGCGCGTCATTCACTGATGCTGCAATTGTTCAGCCGTGAGCGGATCGCAGCGATGGCAGTAGCAAACCCATCGGCGGTGGTGCGCGACCATCTCGGCGTGGATGGGGTCTGCGAACCATGCGCGTTGCTCGCCGCATCGGCCGAACTGGGCGCCGCGTATGCCACGCCTGATGCATCCGACACGCGAACTCCGCTGACCGCAACGGACGCGCCCGTCTCGGCTCGCGCTCGCCTCCTCGTACCCAAAACGCTGCACGCCGGCGTCACCGTGGCGATCGCCACGACCGCCGCCCACACCGGCCACCAATCGCCAGACAACATCGACACTCACCAACAGGACCTTCGATGAAGACCGATCCCGAATCGCATCAACGCATGACCGAGCGCCGGCGCGAAGGCCATGAGAAGAAGCAGGCCAGCGCCACCGTCGAAAAAGGCCTGCTGATCGTCAACACCGGCACCGGCAAAGGCAAGACCACCGCCGCTTTCGGCATGGCCGTGCGCGTGCTCGGCCACGGCATGCGCCTGGGCGTCGTGCAGTTCATCAAGGGCGCGCTGCATACGTCGGAGCGCGACTTCCTCGGCGCGATCGCCAACTGCGATTTCGTCACGATGGGCGACGGCTACACCTGGAACACGCAGAACCGCGATGCCGACATGGCCACCGCGCGCAAAGGCTGGAACGAAGCGCGCCGGATGATCGAAAGCGGCGAGTACCAGATGGTCATACTCGACGAGCTGAACACCGTGCTGAAGTACGAATACCTGCCGCTCGACGAAGTGCTGTCGGTGCTGAACGCGCGCCCGCCGATGCTGCACGTGGTGGTGACCGGCCGTCACGCACCGGATGCGTTGATCGAAGCCGCCGACCTCGTCACCGAAATGCGCATCGTCAAGCATCCGTACCGCGAGCAAGGCGTAAAAGCGCAGCGCGGCGTGGAGTTCTGAGCGATGTCAGCGTGCCCCGCCCTCTTCATCAGCGCCCCCGCTTCGGGGCAAGGCAAGACCACGATCACCGCCGGTCTCGCGTGCTATCACCGGCGGCTGGGGCGGCGCGTGCGGGTCTTCAAGACCGGGCCGGACTTTCTCGACCCGATGATCCTCGAACGTGCGAGCGGCGCGCCGGTGTTGTCGCTGGATCTGTGGATGGTCGGCGAAGCCGCGTGCCGCAACCTGCTCGCGCGGGCGGCGGCCGAAGCCGATCTGATTCTGATCGAAGGGGTGATGGGCCTGTTCGACGGCACGCCGAGCAGCGCCGATCTCGCCACGGCCTTCGGCGTGCCGGTGCTAGCGGTGATCTCCGCCAAGGCGATGGCGCAGACTTTCGGCGCGGTCGCGTTCGGGCTCGCGCACTTCAGGCCGCAGGTGCCGTTTTACGGCGTGCTCGCGAATCGCGTCGGCTCCGCGCGGCACGCGCAAATGCTCGAGGAAGCATTACCGCCCGAGCTGCGCTGGTGCGGATACATCGCGGCGAGCGATGAAATCGCGTTGCCCGACCGCCACCTCGGCTTGCACCAGGCGGCCGAGATCGACGATCTGGACGCGCGCCTCGCGCGCGCCGCCGATACGCTTGAGGCGATCGCGCTGGCCGCGTTGCCGCCGCCGGTCGAATTCGGCGCGCCCGTGCCGCCAATGCTGCCGCGTCTGCTGGAAGGCAAGCGGATCGCGATCGCCCGCGATGCCGCGTTCTCGTTCATCTATCCGGCGAACGTCGCGCTGCTGGAAGCGCTCGGCGCGCACATCGACTACTTCTCGCCGCTCGCCGACGAAGCGTTCCCCGCCGACGCCCACGCGCTCTACCTCCCTGGCGGCTACCCCGAACTGCACGCGAGCACGCTCGCCGCCAACACGCGCAGCGCGGCGTCGATCCGCGCGCATGCGGCCGCTGGCAAACCGCTCGTCGCCGAATGCGGCGGCATGCTCTACCTGCTCGACCAGCTGACCGACACGCAGGGCGCCAGCACGCCGATGCTCGGCCTGCTGCCCGGCCACGCTAGGATGCAAACACGCTTCACCGCGCTCGGCATGCAGCAGATCGACAGCCTGCACGGACCGCTGACCGGGCACACGTTTCATTACTCGACGCTGAACACCCCGCTCGCGCCCTTGCGTTCGGCCACCCGCGCGCACAGCGATGCGCCCGGCGAGGCCGTGTACCGCGCGGGCTCGATCGTGGCGACTTACATGCATGCTTATTGGCCCTCCAACCCGGCCTTCACGGCCGCCCTGTTCCATGGCGAAGCCTTTTAACGACTCCGAGCGCGACGCCGTCTATCGCGCCATCTACGAGCGCCGCGACATGCGCCACTTCGTGCCCGATCCGGTCGATCCCGCCGTGCTGCGGCGGCTGCTCGACGCGGCGCATCACGCGCCGAGCGTCGGTTTCATGCAGCCGTGGCGGATTGCGCGCATCACGGACCCGGCGCTGCGCACGGCCTTGCACGCGACGGTCGAAAGCGAGCGGCTCGCCACCGCCGACGCGCTCGGCAAACGCCGCGACGAGTTCATGAAGCTGAAAGTGGAAGGCATGCTGGAGTGCGGCGAACTGCTGGTGATCGCGCTGATGGACGGGCGCGAGCGGCACATCTTCGGGCGCCGCACCTTGCCGGAGATGGACCTCGCGTCGGTGGCGTGCGCGATCCAGAACATGTGGCTAGCCGCGCGCGCCGAAGGCCTCGGCATGGGCTGGGTGTCGCTGTTCGACGTCGACGCGGTTCACGCGCTGCTGCAGATGCCCGAGGGCGCGCGGCCAGTGGCGATTCTGTGCCTCGGCCACGTCGACCAGTTTTACAGCGCGCCGATGCTGGAAACCGAGCGCTGGGCGAGCCGCCTGCCGCTTGCCGACTGTGTGTTCGAAAACCGCTGGCCGCAAGCCGACGCGACGCCGGAATAGCACCCGCGCATTACGGTTGCAGCGGCTTCACCGAGATCACCGTCGGCACACCGTTCGCCTTTTCCTGCTGGAGTTTGACGCGCCAGTCTGGCGGCGCATCGAACGGAAACGTGGCGAGTGCGCATTTCACGAGCACTGGCATCGCATGCGACGGGTGTACGTCGGTACCCTTGGGGCAGTCTCAATTTTGGGCGCTGGCCTATCGATGGTCAAATTCGGACATCGGGATCTGCGTACGGAGAAACGTCGCAAGGGCCACCCCTTGCGTGACTCGAAAGCTTCGGCGATTTTGACCGCCGCGGCAAGCGTAATCATGTCGATTGCCCCTCGTGGCAGCTCCCGAACGGGGGAAGTCTCGGGGGCGTAGTCGTGACCCAACGCGCGCGCAATGTCATGGCGGCATACCAAAACAATGTCATGGCGGCATACCAAAATAATGAGGGAGACGTTTGCCTGGGACGGCTGTTGTCTGCGTCCCCCAACATACCATTTAAGACCGGTCTGAGCCCCCCGGTTTGCGAGCGACAACCGCAAACGGAAACTGCAGTTTCATCTGGCGGTCTTCGGGGCGTTGGCTAGCATCGCCGGCCCCGCGTGAGTCCGCCGCCGCTCCGTCGCCCTTCCGATCAGTGGTAACGCGCCCACGACCGCGATACTCCGGCGCCTTGAACCGCGCGACGATGCTGGCGATCGAAGGCCGTTCGCGTCGGGCCGCGCCATCATACGGCACAGGGGATGACGCCGCGATGTCGGTATCCTTACTCGCCATTTCGCTCGCCACCGGCTGCGCTGGCGCGCCATCGGGGGCCTTCGGGGGGGCGATGCGCTTTGCGGACGTCGACGCATAGTTCTGGTCGTCGCCGCCCTTTCGGGCGAAGCGGCGGCCGGCGCCGACGTACTCTACGTCGTTGTCCTTGTCTCGTTTGAACGCCCCAAAGTAGCTCGCCATCACCTGAGTTCGGCTGTGGCCGACAAGTTCACTGACTTCCGCCACCCTCGCCATCAGTTCGTCGTACGGCGGGTTTTCACCTGTGTACTCCTCTGTGACGGGATCGAATCCCTTGACCCGGGCCATGTTGACGCAAAACTCGGCGCGCAGGCCGTGTCCGACAACATCGGCGTCTTTTTTGGTGATGCCGATCTCCCGGCAGTACGCGTAGTAGTTGCCGTAGCAGTATTCGAGTGTTGCAATACCGCCCCGGCGCGTTTTTTCCCATGCGAGGCTTTGATCTTTCCTGATCCGGTCTTTGATCACTTTGTCCATGACGACAAATTGTTCCGGAATCAGGAACGGAATCTTTCGCGGGCGACTACCCTTCGGCCCTGCGTTCGGGTAGACCATCAGGCCGTCGTGGTGGTGCGCTTTCCACGGCCTCAGGAGCAGTGCCTCCTTCATCCGGAGACCGTATGTGAGCTGCACCAGCAGAATTAGCCCAAACCGCTCGTTCAGCAGGAATGCCTGCTGGATCTTTTCCTCAACGTTGATACCGTTCGCGGTCCACGATTTTGACTTGGATGCAGCTGCCCTGACAACTAGCTCCTTTGGGTTGACGTCCGGCAGGTACGCCTCGAGCGGTTTCACCATGTTCGGCTTACGAATCCACCGAGCGAACTTGCGCAGAATGGACAGTTCGGTTTTGATCGTGTTGACCTGCTTCTTCCGAACGTAATACCAGTGGTGGACGAGTTTGCGGACATTCTCCTCTTTGAGGTTGTGGGGCCGCGGAGTCATGCCTAACTCATTGTGGAGCGTGTTGAATGCGGTGAAGAGTGCCTCTGCCGTGATTGCACGTGTCCGATAGGACGCGACGCGTCCGTCAACGCGTTGGCCGGCGTGCTTGTTGATCAAGTCTTGCAGTTCGGCTTGCCAGCCTGTTTCGCGTCGTTGGCCACTGCGCTCTTCCTTTCGCACTTTGGGGGTGAAATTAACAATGCGGGTCACTTTTTTCTCCACTGACAGACGCGCTCGCCTACCCATCGGTCTTTTGGTAGGCCAAGCGCACAACGGTCTAGCGCCGCGTCTGCACGAGGCGGACGGCGAGCGCTTCCTTGCCGTCTCTGTCCCTGTCTCGCACCAGGATCAGGCTTTAGCCAGCGCTTAGCTGGACCCGGGCTACAGCAAGCCCGTAACAACATGGACACCGTGAGTACGGTCGATCTTTAAAGTGTGCGAATTCCAGAGGCCTGCTCATTGTCCAAGTCAGCCACATGGCCCGGGCCTTACGGTTACCGGGTTACCTAGCCGCAGCTAGGCGCCGCCCCCTTTTTCGCGGAGAGGACGAACCGACGCGCATCCGATTGCCGTTAAGGCCTCGGTAAAGGTAGCGCGCGTACCTGAGTTAATTGCCCTTCCCCCGATGGATGGGAGCAGGGGGAGCCGTCCGCCAGTCCGTCGCCTAAGCGAGATGAGTTGGCGGCCCGTCGCGGTGACGGCGAGGCCTCTTTATGCGGGGGGGTGATAGCGGATCCAAAAATATCCAAAAGGGTCTGGGATGGGTTTCAAACCGGTCCGGAACCCGCACTCGGCAAGGGTTTGGCCTCACCTCAGTATTGGAAAGTATTTGAATACAGCTCTTTAAAAAAACGCCGGGAGGCGTTGGGGGTACTTCAATTTCATCGAGACCGTGCCATTCCAACGATCTCTTTTTGGGGTGCCCGCTCGCGAGAGTTTGGGCTGCCGCAGTGGCGGCTTGGGTGTTCCATGCGGTCGGGACATGATGCGCACGACTCGCTGGGCTGAAGTTAAACACATCATGCGGCCGGGTGCAAGTGCTTGTGATGAAGGCACTGCGTTAATGCCGCCCGCAGATCGGGGATTTTTCAACAACCGTGGCTCGCTATACGAACCGATGCGGCTCTGCGTCCTTGAAGTGCGCTCGTTTGCCAATCAAATATCTCGTTTGAGGAGCCTGTTTTCGCATGGATTCACATCCGTCGACTCGATAACCTGACGCGGACGGCAAATCGGACGAAAGTCCGGACGAAACCCCGGACCATATCGAACCATATCGGACGAAACCCCGGACGAAACCCCGGACGAAACCCCGGACGAAAGCCCGGCCGAAAACCCGGTCGAAAGTCCGGACGATATCGGACGAAAGAGCGGACCAGTCTCGACGGTAAGCCAGACTAGTCGCCCACGGATCAAAGACGCGCACCCGTACCGACACGGAAAATCAAGATGGCTTCACACGAGAAAACGCCCCCTGCCGATCCTGATCAATTTTTTAAGGTCAACAAGCACCGGGCGAAGCTGCGCGATTACGAGGACGTGATTGAACCGCTTATAGCCAAACGATGGAGCGCCTATATGATTTGGCGCTATTTGAACGAGGATTGTGGGGTAAGGGTCGCCCGTTCGACCGTGTATGAGTTTTGCAGCCGTGTTAAGGCGGGTGACGCGCCAACGACTAGCACGTCATTATCCCGGTCTGTGCCGGGGCCGGCGACGCGTGGCGCTTCCATTCAGAAGGCACCGACTGCCACGTCGACGGAGGCTCCGACGCCAGATGGTTCCGGCGGAACGGGAGCGGATATAGCTCAGGAAGGAGGCGTTCCGCGAACGGGAGCATCGGCCCCTTCCCCGCTGCCCGGACGAAATGCGGAGCGCGGAAGCGCCGCATTCGAAGCTGAGGGTGAGCAGACGAAGCAGAGAATAGCAACACCCCGGTCCAGCGCGATAGCGCCTGCTCCGGACATCCTTAGACCCTTCGACGCGAGCGATCCCGCCTTTCTCGCGGAGGAACGAAAACTCCGTTGGCCCGGGAAAAAACGCGCCCAGTAAGGTGGTCACTAACTTAAAGAGATAGGGAAGGACACGATGAGTGAGGTTCAGCAGCAGCCCAAGAACGAGCAACGTACGCCGATGGCCGCCGAGCGCGGGCCGCGGATCCTGGTTGCTTGCCAGGTCGGCATGACCGGGAAGAGCACCGTCGCGGCAAACGTATTGCATGCTCGCCTCGGCGGCCGGTTTTTTTCGGTGGACTCCGTGAACCAGGACGCGACGCAATACGGGACCGAGGTTGAGCGTGTTTTTGGAGACGACATCCACGAGATGCGGCTTGAGATCATGCGAGCGAACGAACCTGTTGTGGTGGACCTCGGCGCTTCTGACTTCACGAGTTTCTTGGGGCAGATGGCGGCGGCCAACATGGAGGGGTCAGTCGGGTAGCAGCAGCGCATTGCTGCGCTG
>NZ_JARESU010000159.1:0-17121 GCF_046027075.1 Paraburkholderia sp. RL18-085-BIA-A
CGGGTTGCCACTCATTTGTCCACCTCTTTCGCTCTCAACACAGCCTCCGTCGCCCCGCCTTTTTGTCAGGGCACCCGACTGGCCTGCGACACAAACTTGGTGACGAGGTAGGCATCGAACGTCTCACTGCCTCCTTCGCTGCCCATACCGCTATCCTTCACGCCACCCAGCGGCGTCTCTGGCAGTGCCAGGCCGAAATGGTTGATGCCGACCATTCCAGCCTCGATACGGCCAGCAACGTATTCGGCGGTCGCGATCGAACTGGTGAACACGTACGAGGCCAGGCCGTATGGCAGCGCGTTGGCACGTGACAAAACCTCCTCAGTGCTACTGAATTTCGTTACCGGCACAACGGGTCCGAACGGTTCCTCGACCATCAGGCGTGCGTCATCGGGCACGCCGGCGAGGATGGTCGGGGGGAAGAAGTAGCCTGTTTCAGGCAGACGGCTACCACCACAAACCAGCGATGCGCCGCGCTCCTGCGCGTCCGTCACCAGGGCCTGCATTGCTTCCACGCGGCGTTCGTGGGCCAGCGGTCCCATCTGGGTCTGGGGATCCAGCCCGTCTCCGACCCGTAGCGGCGCGTATTCGGCAGCGAAGGCATCCACGAACCGTTCATAGGCTTTTTCGTGCACGAAGAAACGGCTCGGTGCCATGCAGACCTGACCGGCATTGCGTGTCTTGGTACGGGCCAGAAAACGCGCTGTCTGTTCTACGTCGGAATCATCGAACACCAGCACCGGCGAGTGGCCGCCAAGTTCCATCGTCATGCGCTTCATCTGCCCGCTGGCCAGCGACGCCAGCTGTTTGCCGACAGAGATCGAGCCAGTGAAGGAAATCTTTCGCACCGCCGGCGCGTTGATGAGATGCCTGGAAACCTCGGACGGCACGCCCCAGACCACGTTGAGGCATCCCGCCGGCAAACCCGCATCGTGGAATATGCGCGCCAACGCCACCACTGCGCTTGGTGACTCCTCCGGACCCTTGAGTACTACCGTGCAGCCCGCGCCCAAGGCAGCGACCACCTTGCGCAGCGCCAGGTTGAACGGAAAGTTCCAGGGTGTGAACGCAGCGCAAACACCTATGGGCTCACGGGAGACCGTCTGCTGCACACCCGGCGTGCGCGCCGGGATCACGCGTCCATAAATACGCCGGCACTCCTCCGCATGCCATTCAGCGTGCTCAGCACAGCTTTGTACTTCCTGAATGGCTTCGGCCAAAGGCTTGCCCTGATCGAGCGTGATGTTACGGGCGATCTGCGGAGCTCGCTCCCGGATCAACGAGGCCACACGGCGCAGCAACGCTGAGCGTTCGATTGCCGGCGTGTGCCGCCAGACCTGGAATGCATTGGCCGCCGCGCTCACGGCGTCATCCAGATCCTCGCGCGTAGCGTGCGGCAAGCGGGCGAACGCGTTGCCGGTCGCGGGGTTGATCACGTCCTGTTCGGGCCGCCCATCGGCGCTCAGAAAACGGCCACCGATGTAGAGGGCGAGTACTTCGTAATGTGCGGTCGAGGTGTCCATGGCTGCCTGGCTCAGAGGAATACACTACCGCCGTCGACGGCGAGGGTCTGCCCGGTGACAAAGTCCGAGCCATCACTGACCAGGTACGCCAGCGCCGCCACGAGGTCGGCCGGCACCTGATCGCGCTGGATACAGCGGCCAGTAGTACGGGCGTTTTCACCAATGCGGTCTTGCAGATCGGTCTGCAGCACGCCGTCGCTTAGCGTGAAGCCCGGGGCAATCGCATTGACCGTAATGCTGTCCTTCGCCAGTTCTCGCGCAAGTGAGCGCGTGAAGGCAATCACGGCCCCCTTGCTGGCCACATAGTGCGCCATATTCGGCGGCGCCTTGATTGGCACGGTGGAAGCGATGTTTACCACGCGCCCCCGGCCGCTTTGGCGCAGTTGCGGCAACACCGCTTTGGCACAGTTAAATGGGCCCAGCGTGTTGACTTCCATCACCCGCATCCATTCCTGATTGGTGATCTGCTCAAACGGTTTGAGCGTCAGGGTGGTAAATAGCGCGGCGTTATTGATGAGGCCATCGATTCCGCCGAACTCCGAAACTGCTGCGGCCGCCATAGCAGCGACATCCGCCTCGCTGACGACGTCCGTGCGCACTCCGATCGCTTGATGTCCGGACTCACGAAGCCGTGCCGCGGCCTCTTCGGCGCCACGCAGGTCGGCGATGACGACACGGTGCCCCAACTGTGCAAGGTGTTCGCTGAACGCATAGCCAATGCCGCTAGCACCGCCAGTGACAATAAGGCACTTGGGTAATTCAGGTTTCATGGTTTCCTTCGCAAATCAGTAGACTTCTGATAACAATGAATGAGCCAGGTTTCACCCAGGAATCGCGGCCCCGTTTGCAGGTATTTCGCTACATACCCAATCAGATGTCAAAGATCCCGGCTACAATTTCCGCATACCGGACGTTTGTACGGAATCCGAATTTCGCGAGGGTTTATGACGTCTCACGCGGGCGGGAAAGAATCACGGGAAAGCGAACCGGAATACGTGATGGGGCTCGAAAAAGGGTTGTCCATCATCGAAGCATTCGGTATGAACAAGGGGCCGTTGACAGTGACACAGGCGGCGGAGATAACCGGCCATACAAAGGGCTCGGTACGACGCAGCTTACTGACGCTATGCAGGCTGGGCTATGCCGCGCAGGATGGTCACAGTTTTGTCCTGGCACCGCGCGCGTTGAGGCTGGGCTACGCGTATGTCGTCTCAGATCCGCTGGCCAAGGTCGCACAACCTATCCTGGAGATCACCAGCGAACGCACGCAAGAGGCTGCCTCTATCGCCGTGCTGGATTCGCAGGACGCAGTCTTCGTCGCGCGCTCAACGCATCGGCGCAGCCTGTCCAGCGGTTTGGGTGTTGGCTCGCGCTTGCCTGCCTACTGCAGTGCCACAGGGCGCGTTCTGCTGTCGAGCCGACCACCGGCCGAGGTGAGATTCATGCTGAACAGAATGGCACGTCCTGCTCTCACGCCTCACACCCGTACTACGACCAGCAGCATCATGAAAGAGATCGAATTCGTAGGCAAACACGGGTACGCCATCATTGATGAAGAACTGGAGATCGGTATTCGGTCAATCGCCGTTCCGATCTGCAACGCAGCTGGCGAAATGGTTGCAGCCATGAGCCTTTCTGTGTCGACAAGCCGCATGACGCGCGAAGGCGTAGTGGAACACCTGCTGCCAGAACTTGAATTCGCACGCCGCCACTTTGCCGCCCTGTTGTAGCGCTCCGCCTCTCCTGCCAGGCCGAAGTTTTAACTAACCGGCGGCGCGGACAGGCGCGTCTGGACCACAGGTCACCTGCCACCGTTGCGCCGCGGTCCTACCCGCTCAGGCTAACTGACTGGCCTGTTGGCTACCGCGCTGGTTCCGATCGGCACCAGCGCGCCTGAGTGGCGTCCACCATACATCAGGAGACGTCGGCGGTCGGGAGTACGCCTCGCGGCCGGATGCGCGGATCGCCAGTTGGCCTATAGCGAGCGTTGCACGCGCCCGGCCGTTTCACGTAGCGTTGGCAAGAAGTCTTCTCGCAACGTTTCGACGCTCACGCGCCCTGAAAATACGCTCACGCTCAGCGCCGCCACGATCTCCCCGGCGCTGTTTTTCACCGGTACCGCCATCGCCGACATGCCGATTTCCAGCTCCTCGTCGCTGATCGCGTAGCCCTCCTCTGCCGCACGCCGGATCGCCATCAGCACGCCATCGAGATTTGCCACTGTGCGATTGGTGAGCCGCTTCATGGGGACGCTCTCGAGGTGCGCGCGCACCTGCTGTTCGGGCAGGCCGCCTAGCAGTACGCGTCCTGTGGCTGAGCAATACGCGGGCAGCCGGCCACCGAGCTTCACGCCCGTCGACACGATACGGACCGCCTCGGCGCGGGCGATGAACACCGCATAACCCTCGTCCAGAACGGCCAGCGAGATGGACTCCTGTAGCGTGTCACGCGCACTTGCCAGCAGCGGCTGCGCAATCTGCGGTAGCGACGACGTGCTGAGGTAGGCACCACCCAGCCGTAGCATGCGCGGCAGCGGCGTGAAGAACTTACCGTCGTGCGCGAGATAGCCGAGCTCCACGAGCGTCAGCAGGCAGCGCCGCGCCGCGGGGCGGCTCAGGTCAGCCAGATGCGCCGCATCCGAAACGGTCATGCGCGTGGTGTTCGCGCCGAACGCCTCGATGATCGCCAGCCCCTTGGCGAGCCCTCCCATGCCTTCTTTTGCGCGGGCCTGGATTGTCCCGGCGCCGCCCTCGACGGACGACAAGGCGCCGTCCTCTGTATTGACAGGACTTTTGATGGGTGTCATATTGGTTCTAATATCGAACAATGTACGATATTCGAACACACCCGGGCGGGGTTGTCAACGACAGTCCCGCCTCGTTCCCCGGCAATCGGCATCTGGCAAATGCCTGCAACGGAGTCAGCACCTTGAACATCATCCCCATCCAGCCGGCGCGCCGCGCCAGCATCGAGTGGCCCGCCGAGGGCGTTACGCGCGTGCCCTACGCGCTGTTCCAGAGCGACGAAGTCTATGCGGACGAGCAGGAAGCGATCTTTCGTGGTCCGAACTGGAGTTATCTGTGCCTCGAAGCCGAGGTGCCGAATCCGGGCGACTTCCGCAGCACGTTCGTCGGCGATGCTCCCGTGGTGGTCACGCGTGACGCGGACGGCGAACTCTATGCATTCGAAAACCGCTGCGCGCATCGTGGTGCGATGGTTTGCCTGGAAGACGAGGGAAACGCGAAGGACTTCAGCTGCGTCTACCACGCCTGGACCTACAACCTGCAGGGCGATCTTCTCGGCGTCGCGTTCCGGGATGGCATCAACGGCCAGGGCGGCATGAAAGAAGACTTCTGCCTTGACGATCACGGCCTGCGCAAGCTGCGCGTGGCGACGCTGCACGGTCTCGTATTCGGCAGCTTCTCCGACGACGTGCCGCCGCTCGACGAATACCTCGGCGAGGAGATCGTCGAACGCGTCGCGCGCGTGCTTGAAAACCGCACGCCCGTCGTGCTCGGCCGCTTCACGCAGATGCTGCCGAACAACTGGAAACTTTATTTCGAGAACGTCAAGGATTCCTATCATGCAAGCATCCTGCATCTGTTCTTCACGACCTTCCAGTTGAACAAGCTGTCGCAGCGCGGCGGCATCATCGTCGACCCCAGCGGCGGACATCACGTCAGCTATTCAGCAGTCGATCACGCGGCCGAAGCGGCGACGCAGGCGGCCACGAACGACTACGCGGGCCAGAAGATCCGCTCCGAGAGCGGACACCAACTCGAAGACACGTCGGTGCTCGCGGGCACCGACGAGTTCGGCGACGGCATCACGCTGCAGATTCTTTCAGTGTTTCCGGGCTTCGTGCTGCAGCAGATCCAGAACGCCATCGCGGTGCGCCAGATCCTGCCCCGCGGCGCGCGCCAGACCGAACTGAACTGGATCTATCTCGGCTTCGAGGACGATACGCCCGGGTTGCGGGAAATGCGTCTACGCCAGTCGAATCTCGTGGGGCCGGCCGGCTATGTCTCGATGGAAGACGGCTGCGTGGGCGGATTCGTGCAGCGCGGCATCGACGGGGCGAGCGACGCACGCTCGGTGATCGAGATGGGCGGCGACGGCACGACCAGCAGCGCGAGCCGGGTGACGGAAGCCTCGATTCGCGGCTTCTGGAAGGCCTACCGTAACGCAATGGGATATTGACGATGACGCAGGACATCCATCAACTGATCGCCCGCGCGCAGGCCGAATACGTGCGCTGCATCGACGACGGCGATCTCGGGCAGTGGCCCGGGTTCTTCACCACGTCGTGCGTGTACAGGGTCACGACCGCCGACAACCATCGCCGCGGCCTCGTGGGCAGCATGATCTACGCAGCCTCGCACGGGATGCTGGTCGACCGGGTCGCGTCGCTGCGCGACGCCAATATCTATGAACGGCACGTCTACCGCCATTTGCTCGGTCAGCCGTACGTGATCAACGACGACGGCGCCGAGACGCGCAGCGAAACCTCGTTCATGGTCGCGCGCATCATGCGCGACGGGACCACCGACCTGTTCGCGACGGGCCGCTATTGCGACGTGTACGTGCGCGACGAGGCGGGCGTGCGGTTGCGCGAGCGCGTCGTCGTGTGCGACAGCTCCCGTATCGACACGCTGCTCGCGTTGCCGTTATGACGCCCGTGAACCTGCCCGGACGGGCGCGCGCGATGGCGGTGGGCGTGATCTTTTCGAGGGCCGGTCACGGCTGCGGTTTCGGCGCCACGGGCGAATCGCGCTCGGACCCGGCGCCGCTGCCCGGCATGCGCGGCCTCGTCACGACGGGCACGTTGCTCGCGCCTGCCGGCTGATCCGCCCCGAACTTCGCCCAACACCGGCTGACAATGCATCGAGGTCATATCATGGATTTTCGTATTTCCGTCGCTGACAGCGACATCACGTTCCCGTGCGCGGCCGGCGAAACCGTGCTCGACGCCGCCGAACGCGCCGGCTATGCGGTGCCGTACTCGTGCCGCAAGGGCGTCTGCGCATCCTGCGAAGGAGGCCTCGTGGCAGGCGGAGGGCGTTCGCAGGTGCAGGGCACAGTGGTGGGGCCGGCCGAGCGCGCTGCTGTGCTGCCTGCGCCCCGACACGGACCTGACGATCGCGCCGCGTCGCATCGAGAAGCGCGACCCCGTCGCGCGCAAAACACTCGATGCCTCCGTGTACCGCATCACTCAACCTGCCGCCGACGTCAGCATCCTGCAGTTGCGGCTGCCCGCGGGCGTTCGTGCGAAGTTCGATGCCGGCCAGTATCTGCAGATCGAGCTGGAAGACGGTACGCGGCGCAACTATTCAATGGCGAATGCGCCGCACGAAAACGACAGCGTGCAGTTGCACGTGCGTCACGTGCCCGGCGGCCGGTTCTCCGAAGGCGTGCTGGGCCGCATCGCGAAGGGCGACAGGCTGCGCATTGAGCTGCCGTTCGGAGAGTTCACGCTGCGCGAAGGGTCGGACAGGCCCGCCGTGCTGCTCGCGACAGGCACGGGGTTCGCGCCGGTGAAGGCGATCGTCGAAGACGCCCTCAAGCGCAAGCTCGAACGGCCGCTGCATCTGTACTGGGGCGCGCGCCGAGCTGATGACCTCTATCTCGCGGCACTCGCGCAGAAATGGCACGCTAGTGGCCGCGTAAAGTTCGTACCGGTGCTATCCGAAGCTGACGAGGCGTGGACGGGCCGGCGCGGCTTCGTGCATGAGGCGGTGCTCGAAGACTTCGGCACGCTCGCGGGATATGAAGTGTACGCATGCGGCAACCCGTCGATGACGAGCGCCGCGCACGACACCTTCGTGAAGGCCGGTTTGCCCGAAGACGACTTCTTCTGCGACGCGTTCGTCCATACCGGCTGACGCGTCTGAATCCGTGCCCGACAGCGCCTGACGTTTCCACGATACGGTGCCTGCCACAGCCTCTCAAAGCGAACGATGGCGCACCTGACAATCGGCGCCATGCTCAACGGCCGGAATGCCGCTTCCCGGTCGAGGTCGAAGATTCGCCGACGCTGCGGGGCCATAATCGGCAAGGAGACTATTCGGCATCAGACACTGCCTGAACACCTCACCTTCGCCACAATCCTACCCTCGAAGCGCTGCCTCGCGGCCCTTCAATCTATTTCCCTCTTCAACTGGATAGCGACCACGCACGTCGCAAACGCAATGATCCGCTCAAAGCCATCAGTCTAAGGTCGTATCATCCTGGGACATCCGAATCAGATTCTTCTCAATCTGGTGCGCGACCTTCCAGAACACCTGCATATCCCGCGGAGAAATTCCGTCGAGCGAGGTCGAAAACATCTCCACAAGCTGCGGCAACATGTCGTCGACCAGGCGCCTGCCCTCGTCCTTAAGACTGACGTAATACTTCCTCCTATCTTTAGGATCTCGAATTCTTTGTACCAGCCCGCGCTTTTCCAGGTTGTCGAGTGCCGGCACTGCGGTCGTCGAGGCAATCCCCACTCGCTTACTTAATTCGAGCTGATTCAACTCGCCGCGCTCGGCGAGTACGCGGAGGTAGTACCAATACGCAATGGCAAGGTTTTCTCTATCGAGAATTTTCTGGCCCTGTGCATCATAGAGCCGACGTACCGTCTTGGCCATCCACGGCACAGTTCGGCCACGCTCATCAAAAAGTTCGGGCGACATTTTCGCGGCTGCCTCGCCTGGCGGCTCGCGGTCCGAAGTTGCCTTGGCGACACCGGGATTCGACTTGGGCATTTCCTCATTCCTTTATGTAGGGGCGAACGGGGGAGATTTCCGGGCGCCGAATAGCGGGTACTCAGGGCATCCCCATCCTAGGGGCACTTGACATTATTTATACCAAACAATATCATTCGATATAGGTTTATTTTTTGTAGAATCATTTCTACACAAATGATACGTTGTAAGCAAGATCATACAACGTGATCGGCCACTGCGTCCCGCCGCGCCGCAAAATTCGCTGATCAGGGTGCAATGCGGAACGGCCTGGACCGATGTCGCGGATCGTTCCGCAAACACGGAGACACAGGTAGCCGGCTGATCGACCGATGCCTGACCGGCAGTCGCAGGGTCTAATCAAAGCGCAGTTCTGCTTAGGGGTGACATTCTCATGCAGCGAAGAATCCTCGTACTTATCCTCTGGCTCATGCCGACCGTCCTGCGTATTGCGGCCCGCAAGTTCCCGTCCATGCGCGCGCATCTGGCCACAGGGAGTGGCGTCATCCAGCTACGGCTCAGAGACAACAGCCTCTCGAGGCAGCTCCATTTCCGAAACGGCACCGTGTCGGGGAGCTGGGGTGTGAATCCCAAACCCGACGCCGAGCTTGTCTTCATGGATGTGGCAACAGCGCGCCAGATGCTCGCGCCGAACACCGATCATGCGTTCCTGATCGATGCGCTCAAGAACTTCAAGATCACGCAGGGAGGAAGCGATCAGAAGCTCGTGTGGTTCGGCCAGCTCGTCAACACGATGAAGACGGCTGCGTGGCGCAAGGGCATGCTGATGAAGGACGGGACCACGCGTTACGTCACACTCACCAATGGCGGACCCGTGTTCGTCTTCGTCAAGGACGACAAGATCGTCCGCACCACGCCCATCGATCTCGAAGAGGAAGATGGACCGAGTTGGAGTATCACGGCGAGAGGTCGCCGGTTTTCGCCCGCACGGCGCGCGACGGTCAGCCCGCACGCGCTCTCCCTCAAATCGCTCGTGTACTCCGACAAGCGCCTCCTCTATCCGATGAAGCGCGTCGACTTCGACCCCAATGGCGAACGCAATCCCCAGAATCGCGGGATCTCGGGCTATGAACGCATCAGTTGGGACGACGCGCTCGATATCGTCGCTGGCGAAATCCGCCGCATGAAGAAAGACTACGGCCCCGGGGCCATAGCCATGGTCACGGGCGCACACCACCAGTGGGGGAACATCAACTACTACCTGAGCGCGATGCTGCGCTTCGGTAACCTGATCGGCTTTACCCGCGTCGAACCGAGTCCGATCAGTTGGGAAGGCTGGTACTGGGGGGCCATGCATCACTACGGCAACAGCCTGCGCCTGGGCACGCCGAGCTTTTACGGCACGACCGACGACTGCCTTCAGCATGCCGAGGTAATCGTGTTCTGGTCGAGCGATCCCGAATCGACCAGTGGTGTCTATGGCGGATTCGAAGGCACCGAGCGCCGGCTGTGGGCCAAGCAGCTCGGCATCGAGTTCGTGCATATCGATCCCTATCTGACGCACTCCGCTCAGTTCCTGGGCGGGAAATGGCTGCCGATCAAGCCTGGTACCGACTCGGCGCTCGCGATCGCGATCATGCATGAATGGATGACCAGCGGCAGCTACGATAAGGAATACGTGGCATCGAAAACGACTGGCTTCGACGAATGGCGTGCCTACGTTCTCGGCGAAGAGGACGGCGTACCCAAGACGCCGGATTGGCAAGAAGCGGAAACCGGGGTGCCCGCCAAGGATGTCCGCAGTCTCGCGCAGTTGTGGGCGTCAAAGAAGACCTATCTCGCGGCTGGCGGCCTGGGCGCAGGCTTTGGTGGCGCATGCCGCACCGAGACGGGTGCTCAATGGGCGCGAAGCGTCGTCATGATGATGGCGATGCAGGGGTGGGGAAAACCGGGGATCAACTTCGGCAATTTGCAGATCGGTGCGCCGCAGGACCTCAATTTTTACTTTCCTGGGTACGCCGAGGGCGGAATCTCGGGCGATCTGAACAACACTGCGAGCGCGGCCAATAATTACTGCCGCATGCCTCACATCATCACGATCAACCCGGTGAAGCAGACCGTCCCCCGGCAACGGCTTGCCGAAGCCATCGTGGAGGGACACTCGCAAGGTTACGCGTGGGACGGCTTCTCGATCGAGGGACAATTTGCCGAATACTCGTATCCGAGACCGGGCCATTCCCGCATCCACATGCTGTACCGCTACGGCTCGTCCTCGTTCGGCACAACGCCGGGATCGAACAGGCTCGTTGAAGCGTATCGTCATTCGTCGCTCGAATTTATCGTGAACCAGTCTATCTGGATGGAGAACGAAGCCCAGTTCGCAGACATCATTCTGCCTGCGTGCACCGCGCTCGAACGTGATGACATCTCCGAATGGGCCAACTGCGGCGGCTACATCCAGCATGCACAGAGCCAGCTCAATCACCGTGTGGTGACCATGCAGCACAAATGCATCGAGCCCCTCGGCGAATCGAAGTCGGACTATCAGATCTTTCTGGACATCCTGACAAGGCTTGGATACGGCGGGATGTTCTCGGAAGGCGGTTGCTCCGAACTGGCCTGGTGCGAGCGGATGTTCAATTCAACGGATTTGCCCAAGCAGACCACCTGGAAGAAGTTCCTGCGAAAAGGCTATCACGTCGTGCCGCCGCCGAAGGACGACGACCAGCCGCCTGTCGACATGCGCTGGTTTGCGGAAGACCGTCCGAAGGATCTGCCGGAGCCGAATCCGCTTCCTGGCACGTATTCGGTCGGCTTCGGAAACGGGCTGCCGACGCAGTCAGGCAAGTTCGAGTTCGTGCCGTCGAGCCTGCGTCGCATCGAACAGCTTGATCCCGCAAGGCCGGCCGTCAATCGATACATCAACCGCGCCAGCACCGCGAAGCAACCGTTTCCGCTGCAGCTCGTGACCAATCATCCTGTCTACAGCTTCCATACGCATGCGGACGGGAAGAACAGTCACGTCAGCACGATCGACGAGCACCGGATGGAGATCGGCGGGTATCGATATTGGGTCCTGCGAATGAGTTCGCGGGATGCGGAGGCTCGAGGCATACAGCGTGGCAATCTGGTTCGGGTCTATAACTCGCAGGCGTCGGTCATCTGTGCCGTGGACGTTTCCGAGCTCGTCAAGGCGGGAGTGACACGCGGCAACGAGTCGTGTGCCGAGCTCGACCTGATCGAGACTTCGATGGGCCTGGTCGATCGGGGAGGCTGTCTCAATCTCCTGACACCAGGTGGAAAAATGAGTCCGACCGCGGACGGGATCATGCCCAATACTTGCTGGGTGGAGGTGGAAAAATGGGACTCAAAACTCGAGAAGGCAGCGTGAGCGGCTGGGCGCTGGTCGTTGACGTTTCACTCTGCATCAATTGCAGAAACTGCGTCCTGGCAACCAAGGATGAGTACAGCGGCAATGCCTTTCCGGGTTATTCCGCGCCTCATCCGCCGGAAGGCCTGGAAACAATCCGGATCGAACGTCACGTTCGCGGAGAGGGCTCGCTCGTCGATGTCACCTATATCCCGAAGACCTGTAATCACTGTGACAACGCACCCTGCGTCAAAGCGGCACCGGACGGCGCGATCTACAAGCGTCCGGACGGCGTCGTCGTGATCGACCCGGTCAAGTCGCATGGCCGGCGCGATCTGGTCGGGACATGCCCTTATGGCATGATCGAATGGAACGAACAGGAACAGGTGCCGCAGAACTGGAACTTCGACGCTCACCTGCTCGACGCCGGCTGGAAAGAGCCGCGCTGCGCGCAAGCCTGCCCTACCAAGGCGATCCGTGCGGTGAATGTCGCCGACGCTCAATTGGCGGAAATGGTCGAGAAAGAGCATCTGTCCGTCATTCGCCCCGAGCTGGGCACCAGGCCGCGCGTCTTCTACAAGCATCTGGACGATGCGCTCAGCCATCTGGTGGCGGGCAACGTCTGCGAAGACCTGGGTGGCGGTCAACTGCGCAATCTGGCGGACGCCGAAGTTGTCCTGCGCGACTCCTCCGACGGACGCGAATCCACGACAAGGACCGACCATTTCGGCGACTTCCGATTCTCCGGGCTGATGGCGCCGTCCTCGCGTATCGAGGTGCGGGTGCGAAAGGACGGAACGGAAAAGGTCCTCGCTACAAGAGACCGTGCCGGAAGCGTCAACCTCGGCACGCTAGTCTATTGAAATGAGGGTTCCTCGAATGAGCGCGAAACACCGGACATACGCGATGAACACCGCTACCCGAGCTGCCCGGTGGCATGTTCGGTCATGCTCATGCGCTGCTTGAAATCGATGGTCGCGAGCCTGGCTCTCATTTCAAGGACCCGCGTGCACCGCCGCCGGCGGGCACGCTGCGCTGACGGCTAGCCGGCGCGCCTCGCGACGGGATTCCGGGCCTTGTGCGGATCGGGGACAAGAACGACGTGCCGGGGCAAGCGCGCCTGGCAACGCGCTGCCCCGAATGAAATCAGGTAGACGAATCAGATTTTGAAGCTTTCGAGGCTCGCAGGGTGAAATAGCTCGTGCGGCTGTAACCGACGGCTGGAAAGTCCCTCCGCATAATGCCGGGCAAGGAAGCGATCGATAGTCCGCTCGTTTTCGGCAAAGCCGTATGGCCAGAAATCGAAGCCCATCAGCTTGCGCGCCGCCCGCAGCTGGTCTTCGACGAACGGCAAGGTCACTTTGGTTGCACCGGTCTCGCTGAGCCGTGCGAGCGCGAGGGCCTTCGATTTCTCGAATGCCTTCACGAGTGCACCCGGCAGCCACGGATGCTGATCGGCGAGCGTCTTTCTGACACCGAGCGTATGCATGATCGGAAACAACTTTGTGCGCGCATACCAATCGGCCGCAGTCTTGTGCGGATCGTCGAAGAGATACCGAACCTGCGGATGGCCCTGGTCAAAGCAGGAAGGCGCACGCGGCCCGATGACGGCGTCGATCTTCCCCGCCGCCAGAAGTCCGGAGATGGTTTCGCCTTCGGGGGCGTCTTCCAGCCTGATGTCACCGGGCAAGTTCAGCGCGATCTTTTCGACTCTGGCCGGATCTTCATAGCCGCCGCGCACCCAGGTCACGTCCGATGCCTTGACGCCATACTCCTCTTCAAGAAAGAGACGAACCCAGACGTTGGCGGTGAGCTGGTACTCGGGTACCCCAATGCGCTTTCCCTTCAGATCTTCAGGCTTCTCGATCCCCCGGTCCGCTCGCACGTAGATCGACGTATGACGGAACGCCCGCGACGGAAAGACGGGCACGGCGATATAGGACGACTCGCCCGCAGCCGTCTTGACCGAGTAGCTACTGAGCGAGAGCTCGCAGATGTCGTAGTCGGCGTGCCGAAACGCGCGAAAGAAGATCTCCTCAGGCTCCTGCAGCATGAAGACCGGATCTACGCCGTCGATCTGAATGTCCCCATCGATGAGCGGCCGCATGCGGTCATAGTTGCCAACGGCGATCGACAGCCGAAGCTTTTGATTTCCCATTACCTCTTCTCCTTGTTGCGAAACAATCGAAACGAAAGCGTCAGGCACGGCTCCAGCCACGCGGGCCGGGAGGTCGGTCAGATCTACCTCACGTGATCCTATATCGCATGATCCTACGAAGCATTATCCATGTCAAGAATCGTGGAAGATCACTATCCGGTCTCGTTTTCAGCCTGTGAGGATGCGCTGCACCCGTCGCGTCCACGTGCTCCGTTGCCAGGGACTTTCCCCAGGGTGCTTGACTTCATTCATCCCAAAACACATTATTCGATATAAATCTATCGTTCATCGTATGGCTTAACTTAGGATCACGTATCAATGCCGACACAGGAAAATTCCATTTTTCTGATCGGCTCATTACTCATCCATCACCCACGGCGAGGATCACCATGTTCTTCAAGCGTCGCGCATCACAAACTGCAGTGCAAAAACTGCAAAGTCCGATCGTTGTGCACGAGACTACGCCCGCTCATCAACGCGGCATCAAGAACCGGCGCGATCTTCGATACTGGCTAGGGAAGATGCTCGTCTCAACTACGCAAATATGCGCCGGCGTGCTTCTTTCCACGGGTTTGATCTGTACCGCTGCCCACGCGGCGGAAGATTCCATCACGAACCGTCAAGGCGACATCACACCGATGTGCGGCACGAAGCCGATGATCGTCGGCGTGTCGGACGGCTACGGTGGCAATACTTGGCGCAAGACCGGCCTCGCGGAAGTCAAGGACGAGCTGAGTCGGTGCAAGAACGTCACGCGGATCATCTACAGCAACGCCAACGGCGACGCCCAGAAGGCGAACTCCGATATCAACAGCATGGTGGCGCAGGGCATCAACGTCCTCATTCTGCTTCCAGACTTCGGTGCGGTGCAGCTTCCCGCAATGCGGGCGGCCATGAAAGCGGGCGTCGCGGTCGTCCCGTACTCGGCTCAGGTCGCTGGCACACCTGGCCGTGACTACGTCATCAACGTGGTGGGCGATACGCAGCAGATCGGTGTCATGTGGGCTGACTGGCTCGGAACCACACTCAAGAACGGAAATGTCGTGTTCATGGGTGGCTCGCCCGGCGCGACCACCTCCAAAAACTTCATGGACGGTCTGAGAAGCGGACTCAAGAAATACCCGGGTCTGAAATTGCTCAATGAGCAGTACATCGTGACGAACTGGAATCCCGTCGACGCCCAGAAGGCCACGGTCGGTCTCATCGCGCAGTATCCGAAGATCGACGCCATCGTGACGGACGGTGGCGAAACCGCGCTGGCCGCCGTAAAGGCATTCGAACAGGCGCACCTTCCAGTCCCCGCCATCGCGACGATCGCAAGCGACAACCAGGTGAATTGCCATTTTGTCGCGGCGAAGCAGGCGGGCAAACCGTATCCCTATTACACACTCGACGGCACGACGACTTACGTGCGCTTTGCGGTACGCCAGGGCGTAGCTGCCTACCAGGGAACCGTCAACAAGGAGTCCCCTTCGATCCTTCCGTTCCCGTATGCGGACAGCGCGAAGGGGCTCGACCCGAAGTGCGACCCCACGGCACCACCGGATGCCGACCTCACATCTGCGCTCCCGCCGGAGAAGCTGAAGGCCGTGTTCGAGCGTTGATAGCCGATGAGTTTGCGATCTGCAAGGACAGGGTACCTACGACACTGAAGGGCTTTGCGAGCGGCAGATCGTCGAACTCATTGTCAATTCACGGGCGGCTGAAGCCCCTGGGGCATGCCTGCTGCCGAACAGGTTGCCAGTTCACGGCCCCGTCGCGAGGGGCTCCTCAAAGTGATCCGGTACGTCGATCAACGTTGAGATGACGTGGTCATTCGTTCATGCCTCGACAAATGGTCACCGACAGGCGGCACAGAACCGTCGCCCACGCGCCCTTCATCAGGATATTCCCTGGGTTCCTTGACTTCATTCGTTCTATGTCGCATGATTCTTTATAAATCGATTGTTGATGGAATTATCTTATTGCAAACGATTTAATTGCGAGAGGGGCCAGCTCCACAGCCTCTCCGGCGCGACCCGGCAAAACCTCTCCAATTTGATTGCCGTGGGTTCGGAAGATTTGCGAACCTAAATTCACTACCTGTTTCGAGGGATCATCATGATCGAAAAACTGCCACTCTGGGAAGCCGCCAAACGCGAATTGGAGGAGTACCAGTTCATTGCAGGGGCCGAGTTGCAGCCCAAGTGGGACGTGTCGGAGAAGGTCGCAATCAACGCCGCGGTCTCCGGCCGCTTTGAAGACACGTCGTCCTTCCAGGCGTACGTGGATGAAGCGACCAGCGTGATCGAGGCCGGCGCTTGCGGCGTGCACATCGACTTCTCGTTCATGACCGACGCACAGGGGCGCCGCATGGATCGTGACATCCTGCCCGTCGAGGCCTACAAGCAGGTTATCGAGCCGCTGCGCGCCCGCTTCGGCAACGATTTCGTGACGAACGTGAACGTGCTGAACGGCACGACGTTCGATATGTGCCTGAGTCCCGCTCGCGAAGGCCTGACTGAAGTCGCGCCGTGCGCGCCGGGCCATCCGGAGGCCTTTGCGTTGCCGGCAGTCACAACGCTCGAGGAATTAGGCGTCAAGCCCGAGCTGGCGGTCCACAGCTCCGGCGAAATCGAGCTTGCCAAGCGCAAGCTGATCGATACCGGCATTCTCAAGAAGCCGTACAACTGGCTGATCCTCTACGGCCTGCCGTTCAACGTCGGCCGCACGCTGGTGTCGGGCACCTGGGTGAGCGACGCCCAGGATATGACGCAACACATGTTCCTGATGGTCGACCAGATTCGCAAGATCGATCCGACCTCGGTCATCAGCGTCTGCGCGGCGGGCCGCGCATCGCTCTATATGACCACCCTCGCCACCATGATGGGTCTGCATATCCGCGTCGGCACGGAAGACACGCCGTGGAAGTACCCGAACAGCGACGAGCGCCTCCAGAGCAATCTCGAGATGTTCCAGATGGCGAAGGACATCGCCGGCCTGCTCGGCCGCAAGCCGGCAACGGCGAATGAGTACCGGCAACTGATCGGCAAGCCGGCCCGGACTTAAAAGGATTGCGCGGGTCATGACCGCGCAAGCGGACAGCGGCGCAGGCACGACGTGAGTGGGCGACGGCTGCGAAGATCAGCGCAGACGAACCCCGCTCCGCGCGGCCGAAACCGCTGTAGCGCGTTGCATACGGGGCGACGTCCTCGTGCCTCACGAAGGAAGTCGTCAGGTCCTCCGGGATGAACAGGTGCGCGACCGCGATGGCTTTTGTTTGCGCATGAAGGGGCGTGCAGCCCGAAGCCCTGCTCAGGGAGCACATGGCGGGCGCAAGATCAGGTCTATTGTGAATGTGAGCGTCCGAGAGCAAAAGGAGAGTGACAAATGAGTGGCAAGCCA